>JBAZFO010000001.1:0-43644 GCA_041653315.1 Candidatus Micrarchaeia archaeon
CCATGATTTTAATCCAGTTGCATCAGATGAACTTTCTAAAATAATAAATGCAATAAAAAATGGAATAAACAACATGAAACTAAAACCAGTAAAAGCTCAATTAAAATACTGCTCTTATAAAAGTTGTATTTGTCATTCAATAGAAATAGAAAATAATGCATTTATTGGATTAAGCAGGGCACCAGAAACAACAGAAGATATCGAATATAGTATTGGATTATCTTTAATAAATAAAGCAGAACAATTCACTAAAAATGCGATTATTTTTGATGAGCATAATTCTGAAACTGGAAAAGTAGAATATGTAATATCTGGAAGCCCTTATTATAATGAATTTGCAAGTCTAATAGAACAGTGCTTTTCAAAAAAAGAGATTAAACAGGAATTAAATATTGGCACTGCACAAGAAGAAATTAATATAAACAATATTGGTAAGGCAGGAATAAAAATAGCTGTCATAAAAGCAAAAAAAACAATGATATTAATTATATTAGATAGTAATGGAATAACTCCGAATGCTAGAGATACTTTATTAAATAATTTAAAAAGAAAAAATACAATTATTGAAATAATAACTACAGATACCCATGAAATAAATAATGTACGGGGGGTATTAAATCCAATTACAAATATAGAAGTAGAAAAAATAACTCCCTTAATAAAAAATATGATAAAAAAAGCAGAAAATAATTTAGAAAAAGTAAATGGAGATATGGTAAAAATTCCATTTAGTATTAATGTATTTGGAACAATGCACACTTCAGAATTGATTTCAACTATTAATGCAATTGTTGCTATAGCAAAAATTGCCTTGCCATTTATATTAATAACAACTATTATAATCATTTTATGGGGGTTGACATTAATATGAAAATAGCCTTTTTTACAGATACATATTTACCAAATGTAGATGGGGTTGTTTTTGCAATTGAATCATATAGAGAAGAATTTGAAAAAAAAGGACATGAGGTATATATATTTTGTCCAGGAACTAAAGAAGATAAGAAAAAAAATAAAAATCCAAGAGTATTTTATTGTACAAGCACAGAATTCAAACCATATCCAGATTATAAAATAGCATTATTTCCATTCACTTCTATTACAAAAATTAAAAAATTAAAAATAGATATAATTCATTCCCATGCATTAGCAACAATGGGATTAGCAGCAGGAATAATTGCTAAAACCTTAGGAATTCCAAGTGTAGCTACATATCATACAATGGTTTCTGATGCAACCCATTATATTAGTGATAAAAAAATAATTGAAGGGATAACAAAAAAAACAATTTGGAAATATTGCAAATGGTATTATAAATTATTTAACAAAACAACTACCCCAAGCAATTATATGAAACAAATTCTCAAAAAAAATGGGATAGACGCAGAAACATACCCAAATGGTATTAATACTCAAATATTTAATTATAAAAACCCATCAAAAATAAAGAAAAAATTAAAGTTAGAAAAAAACATAATTGGATTTCATGTCGGAAGATTAGTTAAAGAAAAAAATATTAATCTAATAATTGATTCTGCTAAACTGATTGAAAAAAATATCCCAAATGTCAAATTTGTTTTTGCTGGGGGTGGACCAGCTAAAGAATATTATATTAAAAGAGTTAAAGAAAAAAGAGTAGAACATCTATTCTTATTTCTAGGAATGATAAAACAAAAAGATCTTCCAGAACTTTATTCGATGGCAGATGTTTATATGTTCCCTTCTAAATTCGATACACAAGGATTAGTTGCCTTGGAAGCAATGGCTTGTGGTGCACCAATTATTGGGATTAAAAACTCTGCAGTAGAACCCATGATAGTCTCTGGAAAAAATGGATATTTATTTAATGATACTCCAAAATCATTTGCTTTATCATTTGAAAAAGCTTTAAAATTTAAAAAACCATTGAAAGATTCAAGAAAAATAGCCGAAGAGTATTCAAAAGAAAAAATGGCAGAAAAAATGCTTAATTTATATAAGGAATTATTAAAAAAATAATTTTATCTTGCTTTTGCAATTTTTATAAATTTAACTAAATCTTCTAATGTATACAAAAATATATTGCCATTACTTAATTCTAATTTAAATGACACTATACTTGGATTTGAAGAGGCAAGATCATTTTCAAATTCTTTCATTTGATTTTTAGAATCAAATAAAATTATTGTTTGTCCTTTAATTACTGTTTTCAATGCTTTAAAAATAATATTTTTATCTGAAAATATATGAAGATACACTTTTTCACCACTAACTTCAATAAAAACATCACAATCTTTTGACTTGTTTAAATCTGTAAATGAAATCACATTTTCTAAAAATATATTTCTTAATCTTCTAAACATTACTAAATGTTCGAGCTCATTTCCAGATTCTTTTTCCCAAGAACTCAATATATAATAATGATGCCTTTCTTTTACAAGTCCCCTAACAATTAATTTATCTAATAATAATTCAAGATTATATTCTCCAATGATTATATTTCTGCCGCGTATTGAAATTTTTGAAAATCCAGTTTTTAATTCTTCCAAAGATAAAGGCATAAAATTCCATGAATAATTTTTATTAACTTTTTCAAATATATCCAAAACATCTTTTTCTTTCATAGTTACTTTTGTTGAAGAAACAGGTGGAAAATCTGGAATATCTAAAGAAAACATTTGTTTTTCAGGCCTTTTAACATAAAAAGCAATAATTACTGCAATAATGGTTATTATTAATAATGAAAGATTTAATGGGTTTTCAATTATCTGCATAAATGGATTTGTAGCATTATTTTTAATTTTAATCTCTTTTAATACTCCCTCACCAAAATCAAAAGTAAAAGTATTTTCCCCATTTGGAAGACCTTGATAATTAGTTAATGCTATTTCTTCTCCTTTATTAAATACCCCAACTTCCTTTCCATTTATACTTACTTTTACACTATCATATCTTACTTGATTGCCATTCTCATCAACTATCCTAAATTTAAAATTACCTTTATTAAAATCTGATCTTAAAACTTCATCTATTTTTATATCTTTAATATCTAAAAGATATTTTGCATATGTCTTTCCCTCTTCAATTGTAATTAAATAATTACCAGGTTCAAAATCAGGAGAAAATGACCTTGAAATAACAATATCACTAAATGTTGATCCTAAATTTTCAGATTTTAAAAGAGTATTTCCAGAATAGATTAACATATTTGGATTTATATTAACTTTGTCTTGTTCTTTAAAAGTAAATAACATGAATATATTATTTTTTGTTATTTTATAAGAATGGATAGGCCAAGTATCTACTGATATGGTTCCTAAGGTTGATTTAGATATTTTAGATACTTCTACTTGATTTGTTAACCCCTCATTCTCTCCCTCCGCAATGAATTTAATTTTAACATAATTGGCGTTTTCTTTAAATGGATTTGAAAATAAAGAGATAGTATCACTATTTGTAGATAAATTTATTTCCTTAGAAGTTATTGGTTTATGCCAAGAACTTTGTGATATAATTTTAGTAATGTCTTCTGCAGCTAAGGTTCCATTAACCCAACCATCATCTAGATATTGAGGAATAAATAAAATAAATCCTTCTCCAATTTTAAATGAGGAAACTGCTCCAAAAAGAATATCTGACTCTACTCTTTGGTAAGTAACTTTATATCTTGGGCTTTGCAGATTCAAACCAGAAGAAACTAACTTATCTCCTTGTTTAAGCGCTTCATTAAGAATAAAATTAAAATTAAGTGTATTTTGGTCCTCAATTGAAATAAGAGTTCCATCATAATCTAATGCTTGATTAAATGGATATCCAATATATATAATAACATTCTTTTTTTCAATTAAATCAATTAGTGTTTTATCTCCAATTATCAAATCCCTTGGTATATGTCCAGTTGGAATTAATATTATTGATGACTCTGGAAGATTAAACAATTCTTCTTTCGTTTTTTCATTAAAAGTATATCCTTCTTTTATTAACTTATCCCTTAAAGCTTCTTTAAAATTTTCAAATTCTGAAGATCTTGGTTCATACTTCTCAGATTTTAATAAATAAACTGTTTTTGAATCTAAATCTCTATAAACATCTATTTTTGCTTTAAGTGAATTTGCATTCTCTATTTGATAATCAATTATAAAATAAGCAACCAATTCATTCTGTCCATAACTAACAATATCTGTATTTTTTTCATAAATAGAAAAATGTAAGTAAGGATTTACTGGCTCTTTTTCTTTTTGTTGGGTTTGTGAAGAAGAAGATAAAACAACAAATATTATGGCTGCTAAAATTAAAATAAATAAACCAATAAAAATAATCTTTTTTGAGATAATTGTAGATTTAACTCCTTCTGTTTTTTTACTTTTTAAAAAAGAAAAACTATTGTTTGAATCTTTTTCGTATTTCTTTTTAACAGATAAATGTTTTGAATTACTAAATTTCTTTCTTATATTAAAGACAAAATGATCCTTTTTAAATTTAGAATTTTTGGTTGCATCTGAATCTTCTGTCTTTTTTTTATTAACCATATTAATCCCTTGGTTCTAAAAATCCTTTCATAATCATTTTATTCAATAATAATTCAACTCTACTTTCTGGAACTTCATAAACTCTAGAAAATTCTGTTATATCAATTTTTCCTAAATGCTCTGAAATCCATTCTTGTAATCTAACAGCTAATACATCATCTGAAATAGTCTCATATTTCTGTAGTTTTATCTCTAAATCCTCTATTTTTGTTTTTAATTCATAATTTTCTCTAGATAATAAATCATTGGATTCTCTTAAAGTGATATTTTCTTTTTTTAAGTTTTCTTTTTCGTTCTTGAGAAAATCGTGTTCCGCATACATTTTTTCATAATCTAAAGTTACATATTCAGACATATTTTTGATTGCATCTTGAAGTAATTGATATAATTCTTTGATATCTATTAAATAATTCTCTCCTATTAAAGTGATTATATTTAAGAAATAACTAAGAACATCTAATCTTCTTTTTTTAGGGCTCATTCCAACAATACAACTGTATAAAACTTTTATTGAATTTTTATCAAAATAAATTACAGAAAAAAGATATGGATTTTTTTTAATATCTCTACTTTCAACGTTTATAGCTACTAACCCTTCATTTCTTTCTGCAATTTGTAAGAAAGTAAGCTGAGATAAACTATCGAAAAAAGACTTTTTATTACCTTTAAACTTCCCATTGATTTCAAATCCATCAACTGTTGCTTCTTTTAAAATTTTTTCTTCTTTTGCAGGCAGTACTTTTTTCTTTTTATCTCCTAAAATCATCTACTCACCTTTTTTTCTTTTTTTTATTTTTTAAATTTTTTTTAATTATTGTTTTTTTCTTAGGACTATCTTCTTCTAACTTTGGGATATATCTTACTATCCCAACTAATGCTAATAACACAATTATTAATAGAATTGACAGACCAATACTTCTCAAGATATAAAATATATCTCCCCCAACTAAAATGGAAGGCACAATTAATAAAAGAGCTAATATAATACCTATAACTGTCCAAATAAGCATAGTTTTTTCAAATCCATTTCTTCTTTTAGTATATTCTTCTAAACAAGAGCTACATATAACTAACGTATTGCCTCTTGAAATTCCAAAAAAAGTTTTTATTTTTCTTATTATTTTAATAACATGACCTTCTTTTATTTTTGATCCTTCTTTTTCTTTTTCACAAATTAAACAAATTCCTTTCATAAATTCACCTCTATTCCTCTAAAATTACCTGCATTATTTCACTTTCACCAATGCCAAGTTTCTTGAAATCTGCTTTTGAAAAAACATTTATAATTGTACTATCATTCAATCCCAAATCTTTTAAGAAAGAAGTAATATTTCTTCTTGCTAATCCATATCTTTCTAACAAAATAACAAAAGATATAATATCAATATGTCTATTTTTTTGTTCAAATAACCTACTTATGTCTTCGATTTGCAATTCTTCAAGACCATAAGCTCTCATCTTCTTTCTTAACGCTTCTTTTTCAAACGAAACAGTTCTAGCCATATTTTCATCCCTCATTTGCGCTTCAGTAAGCACATTTTTTAAATCTAAGAAATATTCAGAAATTGGATCTTCTCCTAATACTTTATCTACTAAGAAATTTTCAGAAAATCTTACTGCTTGATAAGGTATTAAATTAACTGCACATTGACCAACACCAAATCCTCTAATTTCATTTCTTATATAATCACTGAAATTCAAAGTATTCTGCAGAAAATCTAGATATCTCTCAAATTTTACTCTAAAAATAAATGTTGACCCAACATTAGAAAAAATAGATTCACTTATATCAATTGGATGCTGAGAAGCAACTATTAAACCAAAATTATATTTTCTACCTTCCCTTACAATCATAACTGCGTCACTTGTTTCTTCTTTCGCAATTTTCCATGCTTCATCTAAAACAACTAATAATCTTATTCCTTTTACATCACTCCATCCTGTTGCTCTCATTTTTTCCTTAAGAAATTGTAAGATAGATAAAGCAGCTAATGCCCTAAAAACTTCATCAGGCAATCCAGATAAATCCAACCCAACAAGACCAGATGTAGTTAAATCATCTAAATCAATTGTACTTTGAGTAGAAAAATAATCATCACCTTGCCTAGTGAATTTTTTAATTCTATAAATAGCATTTTCTAATTCTGCTGGAAATTCATATGTTCCACTTTTTAATTGTTTTTCCAAAAGTCTTTGAACATCTTTTAAAGTTGGTGGAATTAGTGGTTTTCCTAAATTATCTCTTTGAATTTTATTATCCATCTTAAAATCAGCTTGTTTATATGCTTTTTCAATTGCCATTTCTGTCAATCGTTTTTGCTCTGGATAAGATTCAATATCTGTTAAAATTCCTAATGTTCTTATAATTTGTTTTACTCTATCATTAGGCCTCATTCCACCTAGATCTAATAAATTTATTGACGCTCCTTTTCCTAACGCAATTACTGTTCCGCCAGTTTGTTTTACCCAATCTTTATATTCTCCAGCCCAATCAATAATTAACGCATTTGTATTCCATACAAATGAAGCACGAGTTAAAAATGTTTTTATAAAATAAGATTTTCCCGAACCAGTTATTCCAACAACTGCCATATGTGGATTTGTAAGTTTAGCAAAAGACCAGCTAAATGGTATATGAAATATCTTAGTTTTGCCAACAAAAATTGAATTTCCTGGATCATTCATTAAAAATTCTGCTGGGGGCTCTGGAGGTCTAACAAAAATGTTTCTTTTACTTAATGTAACATTTGAAACGTCTGTTAATTTTAATCTTCCCATTATTACAACACCTAATTAAATTTGCTCCCTTAATTCTTGAACACTTGGAGGAAGCATGTATTCCCATTCAACACATCTAAGCATTTCATCTCCAGTTAATTCTTCTACTTCACAATTTAAAGCATTTGAAATAGTTGCTTTTAATTCACTTGCTTGTGCTGAAACAGCTGCTTTTGCTGCTTCTTTACTCACACCAGATGCAGTTGTCATTACATATGAAACAGTCGCCATTGGTTTAAATCCTCTTGCTAATTTTTCTATTTCAGAAGTCCACATTGCAACTTCTCGTTCATATCTATCTAATTTCAAAATATCTGGTTCTGGTTTTTCTCTTTCTCTTGAAAGTTTTAATTGTGATTCTGCTTTTTTAGTTTCTATTTTCATTCTGTAATCTCCCATATCCTTAACATAAACCATCATACAAAATTTAGTTACAAATTTAACTGATGAAATCGCTCTTTCAAAATAATTTGAATAAATAACATTTTCTTCTAAAGATTTCTCTGCTGCTGATTCATAAATTCTAACTCCTAAAAATTTAGTCCCATAATATTCATTCCCTACTTTTTTTATTATTACATCTTGACTTGGTGGAACCTCATATCCAGAATCAGTTATCAAAATAATTTTTGAAAATTTAGTTAATAATGGAACAATAAAATATCCATATTTATAAAGTATTAAAGCTCCTATCGCACCAGCACCAGCCAATGCAGCTGCAAAAAAACCAATCATTCCACCAGACATAACTGCCCCAACTGCACCTAATAATCCAATTGCCATACATGCATATGCAAAATTACTAGGTCTCATTATAAATGACATTAAAATTCACCTCTTATGAACATAAATTATAGTTTCTAATACGAATGAGAGGTTTTTAAATATTTGTTATATTTTACTCTTTCTTTGGAAAAGCTTGATTATATCTTTCTAATAAATCTTGCCTGCTTTCTTCATCTACTTTTAAATATTCCATAATTCTTTTCCAAAACATATCATTTAATTCCTTCCTAGAATATTTCTTGTTATTTCCTTTTTCTAAAAGATTTAAAACAATTACTCCTGCTTCATGATATTTATTAAAATATAAAAAATCATCTAAAATCTCTTCTTCTGTTAGTTCTTTTTCTTGTAATTTTTCTTCCACTTTAGGAAGAGGAATATCAATAAAACCTCGAGATTCAGAAATACTTTTTTTTTGAAAAATAGATGAATCTAAACTACTAAATGGTAATGAGGTAGCTAAAGCTAATAAAAATAATTTCTGTTTAAATTTCATGAGTATTTAACATAACCGAAAGTTATTTAAAGAGATGTGGGTATTAAAAGTATGTTAACGATCATAGGAGAGGGGAAACACCTGTTCCCTTACCGAACACAGAAGTTAAGCTCTCTCACGGTGCTGCCTGTACTGCCATCCGGCGGGAAAGCACACTGTTGTTAACATCAATAAATTATCTTTTTTTATGTAAGGTTTTAAAATATTAATATTTCTATGTTATTTATGTTATTTGCTTTATTAGCAGTTTTTTTAACTGCATTTATAATTACTTTACTTGTTTCTCCCAGTATTATTAATAAAGAGATTGATGCAGGTATTGTAGGAAAAGACATGCATAAATCAGGAAATGAAAAAGTCGCGAATATGGGGGGTTTTGCTGTTGTTATTGGGGTTGCAGCTGCAATTGTATTAGCTATTGGATTAAGAACATTTTTTCATACTTCAATAAATTTAACAATAACATTAGCAGGATTAGTAACAATTTTATTAATTAATTTGATGGGAATTTTTGATGATTTATTTGAAATGAGACAATTAATTAAAGCTTTACTTCCTTTATTTGCTTCAATTCCTTTGATTGCTATAAGTGCAGGTTATACAATAATGGATGTACCATTTTTTGGGCCTATGGATTTTGGCATAATTTATTTAATTGCTTTAATTCCTTTAGGGGTTGCAGTTGCTTCTAATTTAACAAATATGTTAGCAGGATTTAATGGAAATGAAGTAGGAATGGGAATTGTGATATTTTTAACTTCTTCATATATTGCATTTATGAATAATGAAGTAGAATCATTATTTATTTCAATTGCAATGTTAGGTGCTTTAATTGCTTTTCTTAAATTTAATTGGTATCCAGCAAAAGCATTTCCTGGTGATGTTCTTAATTTAATGATTGGTGGAACATTAGCTGTAGTTGTAATAATAGGAAATTTTGAAAAAATTGGGTTTATTTTAATGATTCCTTATATTATTGATTGGTTTATTAAAGCTAAAAATAGATTTCCTAAATCATTTGCTGTTTATAATTCGTCAGATGGAAAATTATATGCTCCTTCTGGAAAAACAAGAGGTTTAGCAGATTTACTTTTAAGAATTTCTGGAGGAATGAAAGAAACACATTTAACTTTAACACTAATATTTATAGAAATTATATTTGCAGTAATTGCATTATTAATTTAAAGGAAGAATTTATATGGTTCAAGATGAAGAAGAAAAATTAGATGTAGCTAAAACAGCAGCTAAAGGCGGAATTATAAATGTTATTTCAAGTTCATTAACAAAAATATTAGGTATTTTATTTTATTTTTTAATCTTAAGATTACTTCCTCCAGAAGAAGCTGGAATATTTTTTATAGGGTTTGCAATATTTGGATTCTCTCATGTAATATCAGGAATTGGCATTCCTATAAGTATCAATAGATTTATTCCATTATATTTAGGAAAGAACAAAGAAGAGTTAGTTGCACCTTTATTCAAAAAATTGGGTATTTATCTTTTAATTATTTCTCTAATTATTTGTTTTGGTTTAATAGTTTTTTCTCAACAAATCGCAGATTTATATGGGGAACCTGCTTTAAATTCATTAATTATTTTAGTAGCAATTACTACGCCTTTTATGATGTTTTTTGATTTTTTCTGTGGATTTTTAAGAGGAATAAAACATTTTGTTTCATTTGCTTTGATTGCTTCTTTTAAAAATATTATTCAATTTATTGTATTATTTACTTTAATATTTTTAATATCAAAAAATGCATATAATTCTTTTATTTCTATAACACTTTCAACAGCATTAAGTACAATAATAATTGGAATTTGGGCAATTATGCAATATAATAAATTTCCAAAAGGCGAAAAAATTGAAAATAAAGAAATGAAAGGAATTTTTTCTTATGGAATCCCTATGTATATCTCTTCCCTAGGCACATATTTAAGTAATTGGACAGATACTTTAACATTGGGATTTTATTTAACAAGTCCAATAGTCGCTGCATATAATGCAATTGCATTAATTGCGAGAAATATTGGTCCTGTAGTTTCAATGCCTTTATCTCAAATCATACAACCTATGTTTGCAAATTTACATGGAAAAGGAGAAAAATCAGAAGAAAATTTTTTAGATTTAGCACGATACTATGGAAAATGGGCTTTAATTTTAGGTTTGCCTGTTCTTATTGTATTTACTATTTTATCATATCAAATAATGCATATTGTTTTTCCTCAATATGAATCTTATCATTGGTTATTATGGATAATGGGGCCTACATTTTTTATGACCTTAGTTGGCGCACCATATAGAGACGCTTTATGGGCTATTGGGCGCTCAGATATTTTTATGGCTTCATCTTTAATTATTGTTATACCAAATTTAGCGCTTAATATAATTTTAATACCAATTTATGGTGTTCTAGGCGCAGCAGTAGCAAGTTCAGCAACATATATAATTTCTCAAAGTTTATTTATCTACTACGGCTATAAGCGCGCAAAGGTAAGACCGCATGAATCAGTTCCTAAAATCTTTTTAATTGCTATATTAAGCGCGCTTGTGTTATTTTCCTATGCGCGCTATGCACAGGCAACATGGGAATTACCTAATGATTTATTATCTGGCTTTATATATTTAATAAAAATAATCGCACCATATTTGATTTTATATGTTGCGCTTTTATATTTTGTGATAGGTATTAATAATATTGAAAAAAAACTAATATTTGGGATGATAAAAAGAATAAAAAAATAAATGGTGATTAAATGGGAATAATAGAATATATAAAAAAAATAAGAAAAAAAATTATTATAGAAAAAGAAGATAAAGTAGCCTTTAATTTGTTTAATAATTGCGGAAAAATACTAGATGTAGGGACTGGAAATTGTGAATTTATTTCTTTAGATCCAAAGAGAATAGAAGGTATCGACATAAAACCAGAATATGGAAGAGAACGGGGATTTAATATAAAAAAAGGTAGCTGTTTAAAATTACCTTATAAAGATAAAAGTTTTGATGGTGTTCACTGTTCTCATGTTATTGAACATCTAACTCCAAAAGAATTAAGTATCTGTTTAAGCGAATTTGACAGAATTTTAAAAATTGGTGGTATTTTGACAATCCGTTCTCCCTTATTTAATCAAAAATTTTATTTAACTCCAGACCATATACGCCCCTACCCCCCTAACTCTCTTGAGTTAATATTATGTAATAACACAGGTCTTCCTTTTTATTTTAATTTACAAAAATATAAAACAATAAAAATACGTTATCGTTTAGATTTTGGGGATTTTAGATTTTGGGAAACAGGATACATTGGATTACCAATTTTATTTAGTGGATATTTAATATCTTTTGAAAAAATAAAACAATAATCTACTAAATTAATAAAATAAATAAACACATAATGGTCTTTAATTAAATTATAAAAGAGATTTTTGTTATGGCAAATTAAATACTCTTTAATACGTTGATAATTCTTCTACTAGTTTTTCCTTCCCAATATCTTGGTATTGTTCCTTTTTTTATATTTCCATTTATTATTTTTATAGACTCTTCAATAATTTTATTTTTATCTAAATAAACCATTGTGTTTGTTCCGATCTTGATTGTAATCGGTCTTTCTGTTTCTGTGCGCATTGTTAAACAAGGTATACTTAAATACGTTGTTTCTTCTTGTATACCCCCAGAATCAGTTAATACAAATTTAGAATTATATACTAAACATAAAAAATCTAGATAACCTAATGATTTTGTTAAAATAATCCCTGGTAATTCAGTATATCTTATAAAACCAAATTTTTCTAGTTGGAATTTTGTTCTTGGGTGAAGAGACCATACAATTTTAATATGGTTTTGAACTTCTTTAATACTTTCTAATAAATTTTTAAGAACCTCTTTATTTTCAATGTTTTCAACTCTATGTAATGTTAAAACACAGTATTCTTTTTTATTTAAATTGAGATTTTCTAAAATTTTACTTTTTTTTGCTTCTGAAAGTTTAAGAACTAATGAATCAATCATTATATTACCAACAAAAAAGATTTTGTTTTGTTGTATTCCTTCTTTTTTAAGATTTACCAACGCATCTTCTTCTGTAACAAAGAGAAAATCAGATATTTTATCAGTATATACTCTATTAAATTCTTCTGGCATTTTTTTATTATTACTTCTTAATCCCGCTTCAACATGAGCAACTTTGATACCAACAAGTTTTGCTACTAAAGCACAATACAAAGTAGATGTAACATCCCCAACAACTACAACCACATCTGGTTTTGTTTTAATATAAAACAGTATTAATCTAGGAAATTCCTTTAAAAAACCAAAAAATTTCCAAATTTTGTTTGTTTGATTCCCATTACTAATATTAAGATTTATCGTTGGTTTTGGAATATCTAAATCTTTAAAAAAATAATCAGACATCTCAATATCACTGTGCTGACCTGTGTGAATTAAAATATATTTAATATCTCTATGCTTTTTAACTTCATTAATTAATGGTGCAATTTTCATAAAATTTGGTCTTGTACCCGCAATTAAACATATTTTTTTCATTGTTGCACCTTTTTTTCCAAAATAAAAAAATAATGGTATGGATTTAACGAATTTCTATATTCCTCTAAAATTATAAAATGTTTTTTAATTGTAGATAGTACCTTTGATTTTGGATAATCTCTTAGTCCCATTTCCCAATAATGTTCTTTTGTATTTGGAGACTTTTTAAAAAGTGGAAGATATACACAAAAACCAAGAAAAGATTTTTTAAAAATTTTTTCTAATCTAGGAAATTTTATATTAAAACTTAGATAAATTGTTGAAAATGGAATAGCTATAATTACATATTTTTTAGAAACTCTTGATAATTCAGATAATGCCTTATCAACATCAAACCAAGGTATATGTTCCAAAATTTCACAAGCAAGAATTAAATCAAAAGAATTCTCTTTTAAAGGTAATTCCCTTATATCTGCAAGGATATCTGGGTATAAATTTCTATTAAAATCACAAGATTTTATATCAAACCCTTCTCGTTTTAAATAATCAAAAACCAATTTATTTCCTATTCCTATCTCTAGGATTTTTTTAACACCTTCTAATTGTTTAGTAAAAAATATCTGATTAAAATAAGAAATAAAACGTGGAAGTGTATCATAATTTTCAAAATAAAATTCTTTAATATACTCTTTTTCCCCTGTTATTGTCTTCTCTTTAGTATCCATACAAAAATATATTTACTAAAGTTTTTAAGTATATGTAAATTTTATTTCTCTTTGTCAGATAAAAAGATTTAAAACTTCAGAGGATGTATTTTATATATGAAAATTTTGGTTTTAGCATATCATTTTCCACCAATTGTCGCTTCAGTTAATCGTACCTTAAATATAGTAAATGAGTTATCTAAAAAACATGAGGTAATAGTTATAAGTGCTAAGAAAACAAATTTAGATTATGTTGATGAAACTATTAAAATTCCAAATGAGATACAAGTTATGAGAACATTTAATAAAAATAATTCTATTACTCAAATTTTAACTAGAATAATAAAAATTCTTCCAGATGGAGAATTATGGTCAATATTTGTAGGAAAAGAAGTAGAAAGAATATGTAATGAATTTAAACCAGATATAATCTATTCTTCAATTAAACCAGGGTATATTAGTATTATATCATATAATATATTTAAAAAAATGCATATTCCATATATTTTAGACTATCGTGATCCTTGGGAACCTCCGCATTTATTTAAAAAAATGCATATAGAAGCACTTCAAAATGCAAAGGCCATTATAACAGTGACAGAAGGATATAAAGATACTATTAAAAAACAATGTAAAAGAACAGATATTAAAGTAATTGAAGGAGGAATATCAATAGAAGAATTAAATAACATAAAATCAAAAAAAAATAATGATAATTTATTTCATATAGTCTATGCAGGGGCTATTACGCCAAGACATAAAATTGATATATTATTAGATTCAGTTGGTACTTTATCTAAAAATGATAAAAATCAAATTGTTATAGATATCATAGGGAAATCAAGAAGTTTTTATTTCTATTATGAATATCTACTTAAACAAAAAGCAAAAAAATATAAATTAAATATAAATTTCTTTGGCTATTTATCAAAAGACCAAACTTATTCTATGATTAAAAATGCAGATTTAGCATATAATGGACAAGGATTTGTATTTTCAAATGCAATTGGAGGTAAAACGTATGAATACATTGGACTAGAGATTCCATTGCTCATTTTATCAAAAAAAAATAATGAATTATCTAATTTTGTTAAATATAATAATATTGGAATTATTGCATACTCAGAAAAAGAATTAACCAAAAAAATTGAAGAAGTTTTAAATAAAAAAATAAATTTAAAAGAATTTAAAAAGAATGAAAGAAAAATTAAAAAAGACTTTTCATGGGAAAAAATATGTAAAAAATTAGAAAAAATAATTACTTCTTCTTAAATATCTTAACATTTCCATTATCATAAACTTTTTCAAAGCCCTCTAATTCATCTAAAATAAATGCTTTGTAAAGATTTGAATCATAAAAACTTTCTACTCTATTTTCCCAATTGTTTATTGTTATGGTATTATTTTGCGCATCTGTAATTGTATAATTTTCATCCATATAAATAACTGTTGCTTTTAATACTACATCTCCTTTTGTTGAATATATTGTTCCTTGTGGCTGTAATATCCCTCCTTGTATAATTAAATTACCTTCATCATCTTTTTTATCTAAGAAATACATAACTCCTTTTTCAGATATACAATATTTTTTATCTGTTAAATAAGCACGGTATTGTTGAGTGCCTTCTTGGGTTTGAACAACTGTTAAGCCCCCATAATACCCAATTGTTCCTTTTTTATTTTCTTCATATGAAATAGTACAGATTTCAGTTAAATCTGGTTCTGTTGGAAGATATACTTCTTCCCATAGATTATTTTGTTCGCATTCAGATTGGCCTGGATCATTTAATACTGTTGTTTCATTTAAATAAGCACAACCTAAGTAATTTAAAGCCCCATATTTTCCCCCAAAAGAACTTCCACTTAATAATAATTCTGAATCAAATAATGCATATTCAGAACCATAATCTTTCATAGTATTAATAAGATCTGTTTCATTTCCATGTAAATAAGCAAATGCAGTTCTTTCAATCATCTCATGAGAACTATGTTCATTTCTTAAAACAGTATTCCTTTCTCCAAAGAAATTAATCCAGTGTCCATAATCCCACCAAGAGATAATTCTTGTTGAATCCGTATTAGGTGTTTCTTCTGAGATCCATTCCATTGAACTTATCCAATAATCAGCGATTTTAGAACATTTTAAAGAAGCACCAATTTGTCTTGCATTTGAAATAGTTTGATTTCCTAATATTTCTTCTTCAGAAAATATAGAATATAAACAAAGTTGTTGATTATATCTATTATTTATTGATGAATTCCAATGATTTTTATTTAAAACTGCATTACATAAATTTTGATCTCCTGTTTTATCACATAATCTTTCAAATTTTTCCATTAATGCTTCTGGATTATCTTGATATCTTGTTTCTAATGATACAGATAAAACTGATTGCGCCATTGTTGGATTATCTGGTAAAAATGAAAAAAATTCTGAGACAACAAATAAGGATGCAATTATTAAAATTAATAATTTAGCATAATATTTTCCTTCTTTGCTTTTGAAGAATTTATCAAACACTTTACAAATAAAAGCAAAAGTCCAAACAGCAGCAATAACAACTGCTAATGATAAATAAATAGAATATTTTGCTTTATTCAATCCAACATATGAAATTGGAAATATAAATAAAAATAATAAGAAAAATAAACTAATATGTTTTTTTGTCTTAATATTTTCATATAATTCATAAATAAATGCTAATAATGCACCAAATAAAAATATTAATGTAAATCCACCATTTTTAAAAGAAGTCTCTAATAAAGGTAAATCAAACACGTGTTTAAATAAAACATCAAATGCCCTAAATATATAATTTATCCAGCAAAAGAAACTACCTAATGATAAATCTGCTCCTTTTTGACATGAACCAAAATCAGCACCTATTGCACCTAAATAACCTTCAAAAGATATTCCTGCTGATGCTTGTTCTTGAATTGTTTTCCATAAAGGAGAATCATAAGTTGCTTGTCTTAAAAATCCTTCTCCTAATGATTTTAAAATATCTGAAGTAAAAGGCAAAAAGAATAAAATAAAAATTAAAATAAAAATACCAATTGGAATTACTATCCTTTTTAAATTATTTAATTTTACTTTTAATAATGAGTGATATAAAATATAAGAAACCACTAAAGCCCCAATTGATAAAATTGTACCTGTATCTTTTATTCCTTTAACTATATTTCCAAATCTATAATAATTATATAATAAAACAGAGATTAAAATAAATAAAACTAAAATTCCCATTGATTTTATAAATTCATATAATTCATCTTTTTGATTATGTATAAAATATAACATTGATTGTAAAACAAAAAATCCAGCAAATACTAGATAAACAACTGTTAATGAAGTTGCACCTAAAATAACTGTTGAAGCTGCTAATCCTGCTAAAACAAATAATTTCTTTTGTTTCTCTTTAAGAGCTAAAACTAAAGTAGCTAAAAAGAAAAACATTGCAAAAAGAGCCATTGGCTGTGCTTCTGAAACACCAGCAGCCATTTTCATTATTGTTGAAGGTAAAAAAGCCATTAAACCTGCTGCTACTAAACCCCAATTATTTCCAAATTCTTTTTTACAAAACAAATAAGCGCAAAATACTAATAATCCTGCTACTAATGGGGGATAAAATGAACAAATAACAGATAATAAATAATTATCATAAACGCCTCCTTGTGTATATAAGGAATACCAAGAAGCTTCTATAAATTGCAAAACTGGAACAGATCTATGTGAACTTTCAACCAAAGGATACCAAGCAGTAGTATCAGTTAAAGGAACAGAACCTTCCGTTAAAATCTGCTGTGTCCCATACATATACCAATAGGGATCTAATTCTTGATAAATTGGAGAATAAGATTGAACTCTTATAAAGAATGCTAAAAATATAAAAATCAATAAAAGCGCATAACCAATATATTTCCAATAATCTTCTTTAATTTCTTTTATATTTGGCATTTTAAGGTCTTCCCAAGCTTTTTCTTTATAAGTCCAAACAGCGCCTATTATAGTTATAATTAATATTGCGCTTAAAGCAAGCATAAAGGAAAAATCAATTCCTATTAAAGATAATAAAAATAATACAAACGCAGGTAATACCATACCTAAAATAAATCCTAAAAATAATTTTTCTAATAAATTTAAATTAACCTTTTTGAAAAAAGGTAATGCAATTAAAGTGCCTGGAATAAAAGCTGAAAAAAATATTATTAATAATAAACTTATTGGATCAAATGTAAACATATTCTAACCTCCCTTATAAATTACTATTATTCTTAAATTAAACAATATTTATAAATATAACTAAAAACAAGAATATCTTAATAATATAATTGTGGGAGATATTAAAATAATAAAATCCTCCTTTTTTAATTAGAATATCTTATCAAAATAACTCCTTTATGATGGAGATAACTAACAAAATAACTCCTTTATGATGGAGATAATTAGTTTTTATTTAATTTGATTGTTTATCATATACAATTTTGTATATTATAGATAACTATTTTAAACTTTTAGGTTAATAATTAAATATATGAAAATATATAAAATTTATGAAAAACTTAAAAAAAGTAAAAAAGCAGTTTTTACAATTAATGAGATTAGAAAAATCTCTGGAATACCAAATAAAAATACCGTAATTTATGTTAACCGAATGATTGAAAAAAAATTACTAACAAGAATTGAAAGAAACAAATATACCATTTCAGATAATATATTTGTAAATGGTTCACAAATATTTGAACCTTGTTATCTCTAATTTAATTCAGGACTTTATTTACATAAGCAGCTTGATCAAATTATAAATATAGCACAGATAGTTTCTCCCAGAAATAAAAAATCTTTTAACAGTTTTCAATTCATTAAAATAAAACCAAATAATTTTTTTGGATACTCCTGGATAGAATATGAAAATTCTTATATTCTTTTAGGAGATATTGAAAAAATTATTTTAGATATACTATATCTTCCCAAATACTCTAGAATTCAATATGCATTTAATGCAATTGATGAGTGTGATATACCAAAAATATTAAAATATGTAAAAAAAATGGAAAATATAGCAGTTAAAAAAAGGATAGGATATTTATTAGAATTAAAGGGGATAAAAACAAATCTTTATAAAAATTTAAAAAATTGGCATAAATTAAATCCGAATATTAAAAATAAAGGGAAATATAATAAAAAATGGAAAATGTGGATAAATGAGGAGATAAAATGATGACAAAAGAAGAATTAATAGAATTAACTAAAAAAACAAAAATGAAACTTTATCAACAAGAAAAACATTATATGCAAACTATAATCCTCAATGCAATTTATTCAAAAATTGGTAAAGAACTTGTTTTTAAAGGAGGAACTGCATTAATGTTTTTTTATGGAATTGAAAGATTTTCTGAGGATTTAGATTTTACATTAAATGGTGAAATTGATATTAATAAAATAAAAAAAGAAATTATGTTAAAACTAGAATTACTTAATTTTAAACCAGAAATTAAAGATATAAAAACAAAAACAGGAATAAATTTTAGAATAAGTGTTCAAGGGCCTTTATATACTTCTGAAATAAGCAGATGTTATGTAAAAATAGAAATTAGTGATAGACAAGACATAAAATTAAAACCAATTTTAAAAGAAATCTCTCCTTATTATAATGAAATTCCTCCATTTACAGTTTTTATTATGAATCCAGTAGAAATAACAAGTGAAAAAATAAGAGCAATAATAAAAAGAAATTATGCAAGAGATGTTTATGATTTATATTACCTAATAAAAAAAGAGTACAGACCAAAAAAAGAATTAGTTAATATAAAAATGGAATATTATAATGAAAAGTTTGATTTAAAAATATTTAAAAAAGCTCTACAAAATAAAAAAGAAATTTGGAATTCAGAATTAGATTCAATATTATTGAATAATATTCCGTCATTTATTGAATGTAAAAAAACTATTTTAACTAATTTATTTGGGGATGAAAATGATTAAATTAGATTTACATATTCACACTATATATTCAAAAGATTCCTTAAATTCATTAGAAGACATAATAAAAACATGTGAAGAAAAAAATATAATACCTGCAATAACAGACCATGATTCTATAAAAGCAGTAGAAAAAATAAAACAAAAATATCCTAATTTTAGATTTATACCGGGAATTGAAATTAAAACAAAAGAAGGAGAAATAATCGGATTGTTTTGTAGTAAAAAGATAAATCCTGGTTTAACTGCTAAAAAAACTATTGAATTAATACACAAACAAAAAGGATTAGCAATAGCAGTTCATCCATTTTCAAAATATAGGAATGGGTTAAATAATAAAAAATTGATTAAAACGTGTGATATTATAGAAGTATTTAACAGCAGATCAACAAAAGAAGAAAATCAAAAAGCAGAAGAATTTGCAATAAAACACAAAATGATCAAATGTGTTGGAAGTGATGCGCATTTTATATTTGAAATTGGAAATGCTTACCAAGAAATAGAAAATTTTAAAGACTCAAAAGATTTTCTAAAAAAATTAAAAAAAGCTAAATTCTATAAAAAACAATCTCCTATATATGTTCATGGAACTACTACAATAATAAAATATTATAAAAAATTAAGAGGAATAAAAAATGAATGATGTCCACATAATTGGAGCAGGACCAGTAGGATGCTTTTCAGCAATTTACGCATTAAAAAATAATTTAGATATTTTAATTTCTGAAGAGCATAAAGAAATAGGATTACCTGTTAAATGCTCTGGATTAATATCTCAAAAAGCAGTAGATTTTTTATCTAAAGAGATAAATATAAAAAAATGTATAAAAAGAAAATTCACAAAAGCAGAAGTTAATTTTGGAAAAGATAAAATTGAATTAAACGCAAAGCAACCGATGTTTTTAATTGATAGAAAATTATTCGATATTTTATGTGCTGAAAAAGCAGAAAAAGAAGGAGTTAAAATAGAATTAAATAAAAAAATAAAAAACAATTACAAAGCAAACACAATTATTGGTGCAGACGGCCCTTTATCAAATACGGCAGAATATTTTAATTTTCCTAAAATAAATAAATTTATTTCAACACAGCAGGCAATAATAAAAAATAAAAATGAAAATGTAATACAAATATTTTTATCTCAAAAATATATACCTGGATTTTTTGGATGGAGTATACCTCAAAATGAAGAAGAAGAAGAAATAGGATTAGGAATTAGATTACCAAATAATGGTAAAACAGCTATGGATTATTTAAAAAAGAAGCTAAGTATAAAACAAAAATTAAATTTAATTGGTGGATTAATTCCACATGAAATAAGAAAAACTACATATAAAAGAATAGATAAAAAAGAAATAATTTTAGTAGGAGATTCAGCTGGGCAAGTAAAAAGAACCACAGGTGGAGGAATTTACTATGGGTGTTTATGTGCTAAAATAGCTGGTGAAAATATTAATCAATTAAAAACTTATGAAAATACTTGGAGAGAAAAATATGAAAAAGATTTGAAAATGCTTTCATTTATAAGAAGTTTTATGAATATTCAAAATGATTTAACATTAAAAGCAGGGTTAAAGAGTTTTAAAGTTTTGGGAATAGAAAGATTAATAGAAAAACACGGAGACCCAGATTCAATGGAGTCTATAATTAACAGTATAATAAAGAGGAATTAAAATGGAAAAACCAACACATATTGCAATTATACCTGATGGAAATAGAAGATGGGCAAAAGAAAATAAATTAGATTATATTTTAGGACATAAAAAAGGAACTGAAGTTCTAAGACAATTATTAGATTGGACAGGAGAATTAAATATACCTATATTAAGTATTTGGGGTTTTTCAACTGAAAATTTTAATAGAAATGAAAATGAAGTAAATTATTTATTTAATTTATTTAATGAAAAAATTGATGAATATCTAAAAGAACATGAAAAATATAAAGCAAAAATAAGATTCATTGGAGACAGAAGTAAATTTTCTAAAGAATTCACAAAAAAAATTGAAAAAGTAGAAGAATTAACAAAAAACAATAAAGATTTTCAATTAAATATTTTATTAAATTATGGAGGAAGAGAAGAAATTATAAAAATAATAAAAGAATTAAAAAATACTAAAGAAGAAACTACTGAAAAATTAATAGAAGACCATCTATATACTAATGGAATTCCTGATCCAGATTTAATAATACGAACCTCTGGAGAAAAAAGATTAAGTGGTTTAATGCCCTGGCAGTCAGTATACAGCGAATTATATTTTATAAATAAATTATGGCCAGATTTTACAAAAGAAGATCTAGAAAAAGCCATTGAAGAATATGGAAATAGAAAAAGAAGGTTTGGAAAATGATTATCCAAATAGATGAGATAGCAAATACATTTTTTTCAAAGGTAAGGGGTTTAATGTTCAGAAAAAATCCTAAAAGAATATTATTTATTTTTGATAAAGAAGGTATCTATTCCATTCACTCTTTTTTTGTGTTTTTTAAATTTGATGCTATTTATTTAGATAAAAATATGAAAATCGTAGAAATTTTTAAAAACATAAAACCATTTACTCCTTTAATAAAACCTACTAAAAAAGCTAAATATTTGTTGGAAATGGAAGTAGAAAGTGTTAAAAAGCTTAATTTACATAAAAATATCACTATTAAAACAAAATAGTGGTGTGTTTTATGCTAGGTTGGGTAATAAAAAAAGAAGAAGTAGATTATGTCTTAAACTTACCAAAACTAAGTATTGATGAAGAAAAAGTTATTTATGAGGTAGAAACTCTATTCAAAGAAGCTTCGAAATACGAAGACATAGATTCAAAAGAAAAAGCAAGAGAAAAAATAAAAAAAATAATTAAATTACATTTAACAGATAATCATATTCAAGCAGATAATGACCAATTAGAATATTTAACAGAAACTGCAACTGCACATATTTTTGGTTTTGGGTTTTTAGATAAATTACTACAAGATGATAATATTGAAGAGATTGCAATAATAGGATTGGATAAACCTGTTTATGTATATTTAAGAGATAAAGGATGGCAAAAAACTAATGGATATTTTACAGATTTAGATCTAATATTAGATATAATTAATAAAATGGCAAGACAATTAGGGAGAAGAATTACATATCAAAATCCAAAATTAAGTGCTATTTTACCAGACGGCTCAAGATTACATGCATCTATTCCTACTATTTCAAATACAGAGATAACAATAAGAAAAACAAAAGAGAATCCATTTACTATATTAGATCTAATAAATTATAAAACTATAAATGAGGAAGCATTAGCTTTATTATGGGTATTCATGCAGGCTGATTTATCAGTATTAATTTCAGGAAATACTGCAAGTGGAAAAACAACCTCTTTAAATGCATTATTTTCATTCATTCCATTAAATGAAAGAGTTTTAATTACTGAAGAAACACCAGAAATAAATATACCACACGAACACAAAGTCAATATGATTGCAAATTATGAATTGGGAATATCAATAAGTTCTCTAGTATCTGATAATTTAAGAATGAGACCAGATAGAGTAATTGTTGGAGAAGTAAGAAATACAGAAGAAGTACAAGCATTGATAGACACGATTTTAAGCGGACAAGCAAGAGGCAGTTATGCTACTTTTCACGCCCAATCTGCACATGAAACTTTAAGAAGACTGCATTCATTGGGAGTATTAGATATTGATTTACAATCAATTGATTTAATTATTGTTCAAAGAAGAATGATGAAATATGATATCAAAAAAAGAGAATCAAAAGAAATAAGGAGAATAATAGAAATATCTGAAGTTGATAAAGAAAATCCTATGAAAACAAACTATTTATTTGAATATGATTATGAAAAAGACATTCTAAAAAAGAAATATAAAAATTCAATGTTAATTGAAAAAATTAGAAAAAGTTTAGGGTTAACAGAAGAAGAATTAGAAGAAGAATTAAGAATAAGAACTGAATTTTTGAAAAAAATTAAAAAACAAAACTTAAATTTTGTGGATTCTGTAAAAGAAATACAAAATTTTGTCTTTAAAAAGTGAGAATAATGAAATTAGAAAAAATTGTTAAAAAATTTGAAAATATTCCATTAAGACGTCTTTTTTCTGAAAAATCATTAGAAACTTTAAAAATAGATATTAAAAAAGCAGATTTAAATTTTGAACCAAGAACATTTATGTGTTTTTGTTTAGCTTCTTCGTTATTATTAGGAAGTATAATTTTCTTTATACTAACAGTAATTGGATTTTTTATGTATGGTATAATTATTGGATTAATATTTTTTGCAATTTCTTTTTTTGGATTGAAATCAATACCAAAAATAGAAAAAAAGAAAAGAGCAGAATTGTTTGAAGCAGATTTACCTTTAGTTTTAAGATCAATTGCAATTCAATTAGAAATTAATATGGCTTTTGAAAAAACAATTGAATATGTTGTAGATTCAAAATACAATATTTCATATGAATTTGAAAGAGTTCTAAAAGAAATAAAAGCAGGTGCAAGTATACCAAAAGCATTTACTCATATGACAGAAAGAATTGAATCTACAATTATAAAAAGAGCAATAAATCAATTAATAATTACTTATGAAAGAGGAGGAAAAGGAGATTCATTAAAAAGAATAGCAAATGAATTAATTGATATTCAATTTTCAAAATTAAAAGAATTTGAATCTAAATTATCATTTATTGGATTAATGTTCATAGCTGTTGCATGTTTAATTCCTGCTTTTTTTCAAATATTTATAATAATTGGGGGAATGATGCTTCCAATAAATATAGAACCAATACATTTATGGATAATGTTTTTGTTTGTTTTTCCTTTTTTTGATTTGATAATCATCTTTATTATAAAATTAAAAACCCCAACTGCAACAGACTTAAGAAATTCCAATATAAAAAAGGATATTCATCAAATTGAAAGATATTTAAATGAAATAAATTTCCCATTTAAATTTAAAAAATTAATGATTATTTCAATTATTTTATCAAGTATTCTTGGAATTATTTTTATTTATCTCTCTTTAACTTTTTCTAATTTATTTATAGTCTTTGCTTTTTTAGCTTTCTTGTTTCCTATTTTAATTTATTTATATCTATCATATAAAATAGAAAAAAGAACTTTGCAAATGGAACATTCATTGCCTGATTTATTATTTCAAGCTGCCTCATTCCAAAAAGGTGCTGGAACAGAAGAACCAATAAAACAAATGTCTAGATATGACTATGGTCCCCTATCAAAAGAATATTCAATTGCATACAGACAAATAAAAGCAGGATTAAGTATTGAAACTGCTTTGACAAATATGTATGAAAGAAATGCTTCACCATTAATTGAAAGAGCAAATAAAATGCTTATTTATGGTTTTCAAACAGGCGCAGATATGTATCAAGCTTTAAGAGAAACTGCTGAAGATATGTTCTCTTTATTTTCATTAATAAGAGAAAGAAGGGCAGTATTATCTTTACAAAAATATACTATTTTAATTGGCGGTGCTATCTTAGTTCCATTAATTTTAGGAATTGTAATGCAGGTAGTTGGCGGATTAAATCTAAGTTTAATAATGGATTATTTAGGTCAAAAAGTAGATACCAAAGCAATTTATGAAACAAGTCTTATGGTGATTCCTATTTACTTAATTATATACTCATTATTATCAAGTTATATGATTGCTGATCAAGAAGGAGAACCAAAAAAAGCAATTATATATTTTATGTTTATGGCAATTATTTCATTTTTATTATTTAATATCTTCTCATCTACTCCTTTAATCTCTTAAAAATAAAGGCAAATTTATAAAACTTAGTATTGTATTCAAAACATAATACTAAGGAGGTCATACTAATGGCGATAGAATTTATTATAACTGAAAAAAAACCAGGATTAACAAAACCAATTTTACTTGAAGGTTTACCTGGATTAGGACTCGTTGGAACAATTGCTGCAAATTATATGGTAGAAAAATTAAAAATGAAACCTTATGGTTATATAATAAGTGAAAAATTTCCTCCTTTAATCGCTGTCCATAATCATGTTCCTGAGTATCCAATAAGACTTTACTATTCAAAACAACATAATTTAATTGTATTATTATCTGAATTTATAATCCCCTTATCTGCAGTAAAAGAACTATCTGATGAGATATATACTTTTTGTAAAAAAGAGAAAGTAAAACAAATAATTTCTTTAGGTAGTATAAATATTAAAGGAGCACAAGATACAGTATATATAATAACAAGTGATAAAAAAGACCTTGAAAAGATAAAAAAATTAAAAAAAGTTGAACTAATAAAAGAAGGAGCAACAACTGGAGTTACTGCAATGTTATTGGCGAAGGGAGCTGTTGAGAAGTTACCTGTAATATCTTTATTAGCAGAAGCTAATCCAGAATACGTTGACCCAAAAGCAGCTTCAATGGTATTACAAACTTTAAATTCTTTATTAAATTTGAAAATATGTACTGCACAATTAGATAAAGAAGCAAAAGAAATGGAAAAAAGAATTGAAGAGATTATACATAAAGGACAAGATGCACAAAAACAATACAAAGAAATAGAAGGTGGAGATAATTTTTCAAGTATGTATGGTTGAGGTGATGAAATGAAAAAAATAATTTCGTTTATTTTTTGTTTTTTAATGGTTTTTGCTTTTGCATCAGAAATAACTGGAAAAGATATAACTCAAGAACATCTAAATATGTTTAAACAAGAATACAACAAAAACATAAACCAAGTACCAGAAATTGCAATAAATTTATTTGGTAATGAAAAAATGAATTTATATGTTAAAGACTATGAAAATAAACCCATATTTATAATAATGGAAAAAGGAAATATGGAAAATATTGGTTTTGGAGAACTTAAAGATAAAACTATGAATGTATATACAGATGAAGATACAATCAAAAAAATAGCAAATAATGAAATAACTTTTGCTGAAGCACTCCAATATAATAAAATAAGATATGAAGGAATTGGAATAATTAATTCTATAAAAACCGGCATAGCAAATATTGGTATTACAATTTGGTCATGGTTTGTAAAATAAACTAACAAAAGCTTTTTTAAATACATTTATTTATACAATATTTACTAATCACGTAGAGATTAACATATTAAATGCAGGGGTGGCGGTTATATTTGAACAAAGTTCAAATGCCCGCCACCAATTATATTAAATGCAGGGGTGGCGGAGCCTGGTCAATCGCGCAGGACTTAAGTAAATCCCTTTTTCTTTGAAAAGAAAAAGGTTTTTATCCCAAAAAGAAACTTGGAAGAAATCCTGTGACTTAGTGTCTGCGAGGGTTCAATAAACTTTTTCTTTCTTACAAGAAAGTAAAAGTTTAATCAAAAAGAAAGAACTTGAAATAAGAAAGAAACTGGAAGAACAAATCCCTTCCCCTGCACTTATTTTTTCAAAAAAATAGAAAGCTTTATATAATTTATATTTATTCTACTAATTAAAATAAAAAGGTGGAAGAGATTGGACCCAGAAATATTTATTGAGTTAAGTAAAATTCTTGCAATAACTGTTTTTACTACAGGTTTATTTAGAATACTAAAACAGCCTGCAACTATTGGTTATATTTTTAGTGGAATTTTAGCAGGACCTTTTTTTTTAAATATTATTAATTCTACTGGGGAAACTATAACTACCTTTTCTCAGATAGGCGTAGCATTACTTCTATTTTTTGTTGGGCTAAATCTAAACCCAAAAGTAATAAAAGATATAGGAAAAATAGCAGTATTAACTGGTGTAGGACAAGTTTTATTTACAACAGGAATCGGGTATTTAATAATCATCTCACTTGGATTTCCAACTATCACTGCAATATATATGGCAATTGCTCTTGCTTTTAGTAGTACTATTATTATTATGAAATTATTATCTGATAAAGAGGATTTGGATTCACTTTATGGTAAAATATCAATTGGTTTTTTAATTGTTCAAGATTTTATCGCTATTATTTTATTATTAATTATTTCCTCAATGAGTACTGGAGGAGATTTAGCAGCATTAATGATTGAAACAGTAATAAAAGGATTAATAGGTATCTCTCTTCTAGTAGCAATAGCAATTTACTTCCTTCCAACTATTCTCAAAAAAATTGCAAAATCACAAGAATTCTTACTTTTATTTTCATTAGCTTGGTGTTTTGCAATTGCATCTATTTTTCATTATATTAATTTTTCAATTGAAGCTGGTGCGTTACTAGCAGGTGTTGCTTTATCTATTTCTCCATATCATTTTGAAATAAGCTCAAAAATGAAACCATTAAGAGATTTTTTTATAATTTTATTTTTTATAATGCTTGGTTCTCAAATGATATTCTCAAATATTTTTGAAAATATAAATTCTATATTAATTCTATCTATTTTTGTTTTGATTGGAAATCCATTAATAGTTATGATTCTTATGGGTTTAGAAGGATATACAAAAAGGAATGGATTTTTAGCAGGCTTAACTGTTGCACAAATAAGTGAATTCTCATTAATTGTTGTTGCAATGGGGGTATCTGTTGGACATATTACACAAGAAACTTTATCATTAGTAACTGCTATTGGATTAATAACTTTTGCAGGATCAACTTATATGATACTTTATTCTCACAAAATATATCCTATCCTATCAAAATACCTCTCTATTTTTGAAAGAAAAGGGAGAAAAGTTGATGAACATAAATATTATACAAATGAAGAATATGAAATAATTCTTTTTGGTTATAATAGAATTGGTTTTGATGTATTAGAATCTTTAAATAAATTGAAAAAAAGATATTTAATAATTGACTATAATCCTGATACTATAATTAATTTATGTAAAGAAGGGCATAATTGCAGATACGGTGATGCAAATGATAGTGAATTACTAGATGAATTAAATTTTTCTAAAACTAAAATGATAATCTCTACAATTCCTATTTTAGAAACTAATTCTTTAATTATTAATAAAATTCGAGAAAAAAATAAGAAAATAATACTTGTTGCTGTTGCATATCAAATAGATGAAGCACTTAAATTATATGGCGATGGAGCAACTTATGTAATAATGCCTCATTTCTTAGGTGGAAAACAATTTTCTTCAATGATTCAAAAAAATAAATTAGATACAAAAAAATTCTTAAAAGAAAGAAGAAAACATATAGATAGTATGGCATATAGAAAAAAATTAGGCCAAGATCACCCAAAAAGAGAAAAAGCATAAAAATAGCAGTTATAGAAAACCTTTTAAAGTGGTAAATATTTAAATAATATCACAAAAAACAAGGTGATAAAATGAAAACTGCAATAATAGGAAAAAATAATATTATTTTAATAGAAAAAAATGAAAGTGATTTAGGTGGAATAGAAATAAACGTTTCTTTTCAAAATAGGACTGGAACTAAACCAAAAATTAGTAAAGATATAGAAGCATTTAAACCATTAGAAATTGGGAAAAATCCAACTATATATGGAGAAAAAACAATTCAAAATATAGAAAAACGAATAAGAGCAAGAGAAGAAAAAAAAAGAAGAATTATTGAAGCAAGAGAAATTGGGAAAAGAATAGAAAATAAAGAAACAGAAAAATTATTTTCTAGCAAAAACTAAATATGCAGTATGTAAAAGACCATTATGAATTGGTCTTGTTCCTTTTTCTTTAACAATAAATTCTCTTTGAAAAGTCTCTATTGTAAAAATATCTTGAAATTTTAAATTTTCGCATTCATAAACAAACTCTTTAACTTGTTCTATATTAGTTAAATATCCAACTAAAAATTTTCCTTTTTTTAAACTATTTTTAGCATTTTTAATTGCTTTTTCAGCATTAGGCAAATCCAAAATAACTAAATCAACATTGGTTTCATCAAATTCTTCTTTTACAACATCTTGGTTTTTAATTTCAATATTTGATAGTAAGGAACGTTTTATATTTTCTTTAGCAAATTCAAAAAATTTTGTATCTCTTTCATAAGTATAAACTTTTTTACAAATATTTGCTAATGAAACTGTTAAAAAAGCACTTCCTGTTCCTGCTTCAATACAAATTGAATCTTTTCCTATTCCTGTATACGCAATTATTTGTCCAAAATCTTTTGGTAAAACTACTGCCGGACCTCCTCTTTTTAAATTTTCTAAAATGGGATTTAATCTTAATTCTTCCATATCATCACCTAAATCGCAGCTAACAAAAGCGCTATTAATCCAATAAATAATAAGATTAAACTTATATTTCTGTTTTTTCTTAAGAACTTTTGCGAATCATCTTTTATTAGTCTTATTGTTAAATAAATAAAACCAATATCACATACTAAAACTAAAATTAATGAAGGCAAGTATTGATTAAGTCCATAAATAAAAGGTAAAGGAGTTAAACAAATAAATAAAATATAAAATACTGAAGCTAAATATATTGATTTTTTAATTCCTATTTTCATTGGAAGTGTATCTGATTTTCTAGCTTTTTTATCTCCTTCAATATCTTCAATTGTTTTTATAATTTCTCTAGCTAGACCAACAAAAAATGCAACAATAAATAAAATTAAAATTGTGAAATTTAATTCTGAAGAATAAATATAATTTCCATAAATAAATGGAATCGCCATTGTAAATGCAATGTAAATATTTCCTAATAATGCAATATCTTTTAATTTGTAATTATAAAGTAAAGATAAAAATGCAAAACCAGTTGCTATAACAAAAGGTATTGGCCATGAATCAACAAAAGAAGAAGCTATGATTCCAATAAGATATGCAGTTAAACAAAAAATAATAACAAATTCCTTTGAAAAAACTCCTTTTGTAAGAGGCCGGTCTAATTTTTTATTTATTTTATCTGATTCAATATCTAAATAATCATTTAAAGCAAAAGCAGCCATTCCAATAAAAAATGGCGCGATTAATGACAAATATAAATTATAATCTAAAGATGGAAAAGAACCTAAAACTATTATCTGCGCAATCAAAACAGCAATAACTAACATTATAGAATGTTCTATTCTTACTAATTTCAAAAATTCAATAAATTTATTCATAAATAAACTATAATATGAAACATTTAAATACTTACAACCATATTAAATAATAGATATTTATGGAACCTTTTTACTCATTACCATATACCTTTTTAGGATTGGAAAAAACTAAAGAAGCCTTTCAAAGCGCAAAAGTAGTTATATTACTAGTTCCTTATGATGGAACTCAATATCCATACAAAGGCGCTGCTAATGGTCCAAGAGCAATAATAGAAGCTTCAAGACATATTGAAACATATGATCCTGAATTTGATAAAGATTTGGGAGATATTGGAATTTATACATTAGATGAATTAGAAATAAGTTTAGAAAGTTCTTTAGAAACAATAAAAAGAGTGCAAGAAACAATTGAAGAAATTTTAGATAATAAAAAATTTCCTTTACTTTTAGGTGGAGAACATTCTATTTCTTTAGGTGCAGTAAGAGCAATAAATGCAAAAATGGAAAATGTTTCTGTTCTACAATTAGATGCACACGCAGATTTAAGAGATGAGTTTAAAGGATGTAAATATGCGCACACGTGTGTAATGAGAAGAATAAATGAAATATCTCCACATTATATTGGAATAGGAATAAGAAGCATGTCAAAAGAAGAAAAAGAATTTATTGAAGAAAATAAATTAGATGTTTTTGGAATTGATTTTGACACAGATCAAATTTTAGAAAAATTAAAAGATAAAGTATATATTACAATTGATTTAGATGTATTTGATCCTTCTTTAATTCCTTCAGTTGGAAATCCAGAACCAGAAGGTTTATTTTGGATTGAAATTTTAGAATTACTAAAAAGAGTTTCTCAAGAAAAAGAAATTGTAGGAATAGATATAGTTGAATTATCTCCAAAAGAAAATAAAACATCAGATATTTTAACAGTTAAATTAATTTGTAAAATCTTAGGTTTTTCTTTCTTTTCAAAGTTTTAAAATTAACACCGGCATAAACTGCATTTTTACCTAATTTTTCTTCAATACGTAATAAACGATTGTATTTTGCAGTTCTTTCAGTTCTCGCAGGAGCTCCTGTTTTAATTTGGCCTGTTTCTAAACCAACTGCTAAATCTGCTATTAAAGTATCTTCTGTCTCCCCACTTCTGTGTGAAACAACAACATTTAATCCTCTTTGATAACATACTTTAACTGCTTCAAAAGACTCAGCTATTGTTCCAACCTGATTTACTTTTAATAATAAAGTATTCATTGAATTTTGGGAGATAGCTTTTTCAATTCTTTGTATATTAGTAACAGTTAAATCATCACCAATAATTTGAACATCTTCACCTATTCTTTTATTAAGAATTGAAAAAGAATTAAAATCCTCTTCATCAAAAGGATCTTCAATACTTATAATGGGATATTTTGCAACTAAATTTTCATAATAATCAACAAGTTCATAAGATTCTAAATTTTTGCCGTCTATAAAATATCTATTGGTGTGTTTATTATAAAAAGAAGAAGCTGCTGCATCTAATCCGATAAATACTTTACCTTCATACCCAGATTCTTTAATTGCATAAGTTATTGCATTTAATGCTTCTTCAGAGGTTTTAAAATTAGGTGCATATCCTCCTTCATCTCCAACATTTTTACTATTTTTTCCATAGTTTACTTCTAAATATTTACCTAAATTATGATATACTTCAGATCCCCATTGAATAGCTTCCTTAAATGAAGAAGCCATTATTGGAAGTATCATAAATTCTTGGATAGCAAGAGAATTACCGCCGTGCTGTCCTCCATTTATTATATTCATCATAGGAATAGGTAAAATTGTTCCACCTAAATATTCATATACTTCTTTCCTTTCTGCTTTTGCTGCTGCTTTTAACATTGCCATTGAAACGGCGGTTGTTGCGTTTGCACCTAAATTAGATTTATTTTGCATATTATCTAGTTTAATCATTTTTCTATCTAATTTGTTGTGAATAGAAATTTCTTCACCTTTCAATAAATTATTTATTTTTGTATTTACATTTTCTACTGCTTTTAAAACTCCCTTTCCTTTAAATCTTTTAATATCATTATCCCTTAATTCTAATGCTTCATGAATACCTGTTGATGCCCCACTTGGTGCTGCTGCTCGTGAAATCTTTGTTCCTATATATAAATCAACTTCTATTGTGGGATTTCCTCTAGAATCTAAAATTTCTCTAGCAAATAGTTTTTTTATTTTTGGCATAAAACCACCTAACCTCAATTAAAACAATAAGATTTATATTTTATACCTTTTTATATTTAATTATGAAATTAATTGCTATTATATTTATTATAATAATTGGAATGTGTTTTGCTTCAATTGAATTAATAGAACCAATATCAAAAAATGTAAAAAATGGGGAATTAATTTATTTAGGTGCAATAGGACCTGGTCAAACAATAGGCATCTCTTTTAATCCAGAAATTAAAGAAGGTGGAAAATACGGAACTGGTGGATTTTGGGATTATATTGAAGTGACCACAGTACCAGAAGAATGGAAATCCTCAGATAGTAAATTATATTCTAATCCTTCTCAAATTGAAATTACAGCTTCAAAAAATGCACCAGAAGGTAATTACAGTTCAACAATAACAATTTTTGATGAAGATAATGCTGATGAATTAGGAAATATAACATTATATTTAATAACTGAAATTAAACATGACATCATGGATTTTGAAGTTTCACCAAAAACAAAAATAACTGGGGCAAATCAACCAGCAGTTTTTACAATAAAAATAAAAAACAAAGGACTAGTACAAGATAAATTTGAAATAAGCTCTTCAGATATCCCTGATTGGACTTTTAAGAAAAGTGTTTATGTCCCTGGAAATAGTGAAAAAGAAATTTTATATGAAGTTGTTGGAAAAGAAAAGGCTGAATATGATATTTTTATAAAATCCACTTCAGAAAGTTCAGATATAATCACAGAATCTGAAAAGGTGCATATAAAAATAGAAACAAATCTAATTTCAGATTGGAAAGCAACAAATAATGGATTATTAATTTTTCCTATTATTGAAGCTCCTATTTATTCTTTAATGGGTTTAATAAGTAACTTATTCTAGTTGATATAAAATGAAAAAAGCAATTGAAGAAATAGTTAAAGAATTCCTTAAAAATCCAGAAAAAGATATTGAATTAATTAAAAGAGAGATATGTAAAAAATACTCTTTGAAAACATTTATACGAAATTCAGATATAATAAAAGAATTAAAACAAGAAAAAAAATTAGATAAAAATTTATTATTAATATTAAAAAAATCTCCTTCTAGAACTATGTCTGGAGTAACTCCTGTTGCAGTAATGTCTTTTTCTGGCTGTCCACATTCTGGGTGCATTTATTGTCCTCGCGGAAAAGAAGCTGCTCAAAGTTATACTGGAGAAGAACCTGCTGCTTTAAGAGCAAGACAAAATAATTTTGATGCTTATAAACAAGTTAAAGCACGTTTAAAACAATATAAAGAAATGGGACATTCGATGGACAAATGCGAATTAATAATAATGGGAGGTACATTTTTATCAAATAAAGAAAAATATAAAAAATCATTTATCAAAGACTGTTTTGATGCTTTTAATAATAAAAAAAGTAAAACATTAAAAGAAGCCCAAAAATTAAACGAAAAGGCAGAACATAGAATTGTAGGTTTAACAATTGAAACTCGGCCGGATTATGTTTTTATTGATGAAATGCTTTCATATGGATGCACTCGTGTAGAATTAGGAGTTCAAGTTTTATCTGATAAAATTTATAAAAAAGTTAATAGGGGCCATTCATTAAAAGATGTAATTGATGCAACTAAAAAATGTAAAGAAGCAGGTCTTAAAATAACATATCACATTATGCCTGGCCTATTTCAAACACCAAAACAAGATATTCAAATGTTTAAAAAATTATTTTCTGATTCTGATTTTAAACCAGACATGCTTAAAATTTATCCAACAATGGTTATGGAAAATACAAAACTTTATGATATATGGAAAAAAGGAAAATTCAAACCTTATTCTGCTGAACAAGCAGCAGAAGTAATTTCTGAATGCTATAAATATATTCCAGAATACGTTCGTGTTATGCGTGTTCAAAGAGATATCCCTACTCCTTTAATTACGGCAGGAGTTGAAAAAAGCAATTTAAGACAATTAGTTGAAGAAAAATGTAAAAAGAAAAAAATTAAAATTAAAGAAATACGTTATAGAGAAGCAGGATTGCAAAAATATAAATTTGGAAAAGATATTCAAGAAAAAAATATTAAATTAAAAATAAAAAAATATACTGCTTCTGAAGGAACAGAATATTTCATTTCTTTTGAAGACACAAAAAATAATATTTTAATTGGTTTTGTACGTTTAAGAATTTGCGCAGATAAAAAAGCAATTGTTAGAGAACTTCATGTTTATGGTTCTGAAATAAATATTGGTTTAGATTCTAATGAATCAGTTCAACATAAAGGATATGGAAAGCGCTTGTTAAAAAAAGCAGAGGAAATTACAAAGAAAAATAAAATAAATAAATTATATATTATTTCAGGTATTGGTGTGCGCGAATATTATTACAAATTAGGATATTCTTTAGATGGTTTTTATGTTAGTAAAATCATTAATAAATAGATTTATAAAGAGTGGTAAGTAGAATATTATTATGTTTAAAGACCAAGAGCGCATCAAAAAAATAAAATCCTCAATTAAAGAAAGGATAGAAGACCAAAGAAGAGCATTCAAAGATTTTAAAAGTTATGCGCCTAATATACCCAACTCCTCACAAGAAAAAATAAGAAAAAAATGGGATAATTTAAAACCAATAATAAGTAATTTAGAAGAATTATTAAAAAAAGAACCAACATTTGATAATATTTTAAAACTATTTGAAGGGGTAAATGATTTAGAAGAAAATCCATTAGGTTTTGGAAAAGTTCCAGGTAATGAACTTTTAAATGAAATCTTACTTTCTGAAGAATATATAGGATACATTAATACTATCCTTAAAAAAATAAATATGATTGATATTTCTTCAATAGAAATTTCAAAAAAAGATTTAATTGATGTTTTAGAGAGAACAAAAAATATCCCAGAAAATCATGAACTTTGGGGAACAGCAAGATTAAATAAAAATAAATTAGAAATATCTTCATGTGGTCTAAACACAAAACCCCTTTCGGCAGATGCTAGATTTTCTACTTTAATTTTTTCAAACTCACTATTTTATTGGCATACGCACCCAAAGGGAACTAATACTAATTTTTCGTGGGATGATAAAATGAGTTCAGAAATAAATAGAATTCCTCTTATATTAATTACAGAAGAGAATGAAGAATATATTGCAAAAATTTATGTCCCCTTTTCTTTATATACACAAACACCACATAGTAAATTTAAAGAACTAAAAGGTTTTACATACTCATTAATCATTTGTTAAATTAATAAATTCAAAATCCTAACAAAACATTTATAAAGAGATGTCATCTATAACTATAACACTAATTTTATTTCCAACGTGCGCTTGCGCAAACGAGGAAATTCTTAACTCTTGAAAAAGAGTAACTTTTGTAAATTGAAATCTAATTATTATTGGATTTGTCGCAGGCTTCAAATGTATTGATAAAAGGAGTAAAAGACGTAAGTGGTGAAAACCCAAAAGTCAATTCAAGTCTTGTTAATACAGTATAGTGTGCTCAAAAATAGGATCAATTCCAGTTGATCCTGCTGGAGGGTACTGCTTTCAGAATTCGATTAAGCCATGCAAGTCAGCCCTTTCACTTGGAAGGACGGCAAACGGCTGAGTAACACGTAGTCAATCTGCCCTAAGGACGAACATAACCTTGAGAAATTGAGGGGAATCTTCGATAGATAATAGATACTGGAATGTTCTATTGTCCAAATAGATTGTGAATTGGAGCAATTCTGCCTTAGGATGAGACTGCGGCCGATCAGGCTGTTGGTGAGGTAACTGCTCACCAAACCTATAATCGGTAGGGGCATTGGGAGATGGAGCCCCCAGAAGGGAACTGAGACAAGGTCCCTAGCCCTACGGGGTGCAGCAGGCGCGAAACCTTTACAATGCACGAAAGTGTGATAAGGGAATTCTGAGTGGTAGTGGACAAAGTTCGCTGCCTTTTGCTAAGTGTAAACAGCTTGGCGAATAAGGACTGGGTAAGATCGGTGCCAGCCGCCGCGGTAATACCGACAGTTCGAGTGGTGCCCACGAATACTGGGTCTAGAGAGTCTGTAGCCTGTTAAATAAGTTCACTGTGAAATCTTGGAGCCCAACTTCAAGGCGTGCAGTGAATACTGTTTGACTTGAGAACGGAGGAGGTCAGGAGTACTCATAGGGTATGGGTTAAATCAAGTGATCCTATGAGGACTATCAGTGGCGAAAAGCTTTTCTTAGAAAGAAAAGCTTGCAAAAGAAGCTAAGAAAGGCTTCGCTAAGGCGCCTGACTAATACGTATCTGACGGTGAGAGACGAAGGCCAGGGGAGCAAACGGGATTAGATACCCCGGTAGTCCTGGCAGTAAATTATGCAGACTTGGTGTTATTTTACCTTTGAGGTATAATAGTGCCGAAGCGAAGGCGTTAAGTCTGCCACCTGGGGAGTACGATCGCAAGATTGAAACTTAAAGGAATTGGCGGGGGAACTTACGATAAGATTTTAATAGTTTAATAAATAAACAACTTATGCAAAAAAATAATTTATCCTATCTTGCAGGACTTATAGCTGCAGATGGCCATATATCTAATAACAAAAAAACAAGATGTTTTAGATTTAGAATTTATAGTAAAAATACAATATTATTTTTAAACAAAATTGGATTTGAACATCCAAAAAAAATCTTATCGTATCCCATACCACCAGGGGTGGAAGCTGCGGTTCAATTGGATGAAACGCCTGGAATATTACCTGGGGCGACAGCAGAATGACGGTCAGACTAAAGATCTTGCCAGACGCGCTGAGAAGTGTTGCATGGCCATCGTCAGCTCGTGCCGTGAGGTGTCAGGTTAAGTCCTGTAACGAGCGAGACCCTTGCTCTTAGTTGCTATCTATGTCTCCGGATATGGAGCACTCTAGGAGGACTGCCCGCGTTAAGTGGGAGGAAGCTGAGGGCTACGGTAGGTCAGTATGACCTGAATCCCCAGGGCTACACGCGGCTTACAAAGACCGGGCCAATGGGCAGCAACTCCGAAAGGAGAAGCCAATCTCAAAAACCCGGCCTAAGTTCGGATCGTGGGTTGAAACTCACCCACGTGAAGCTGGAATCCCTAGTAATCGCATGTAAGGATCGTGCGATGAATACGTCCCCGTTCCTTGCACACACCGCCCGTCAAATCACCCAAGCGAGGTGTTGATGAGGCGCTAATTTCGGTTAGTGTCGAGTCTATGCTTTGTGAGGGGGGTTAACCACAAAATATAAATGTTTTTATATTTTGTGGGCCTAAAGTCGTAAAATGGCGAGAGGGGTGTTTTCAAGTGAGTTGGTTTTTAGGTATATTATTAGGTGATGGATATATAGATGACAGACATATAGAAATACACAATTCTTCAAAAACAATTATATCTGAAGTAGTTAGAGTTATTAAAGAAGAATTAAATTTCCCATTAACACACATTAAAGTAGATGTATATTCTAATAATTGTAAATCATGTATAAAATGGTCTAAATTCTTAAAAATTCCTTTACAAAATGTCAAAACAAAGAAAAATTTAAGTCCATGGACAACTAATTTAGAAAGAGTAAGAATTAGGATTGCATCAAAAGATATGGTTAATTTAATTAAAGAAAAACTTAAAAATAAAGAGAAGTGGACTATTAAAAACAAAAGACTCTTTATCAAAGGTTTATTTGATGCAGAAGCCCATGTTGATTATAAAGGATATATAGAATTTAAACAAAAAGCAGACCCTAAAAAAATTAAAATGGTTAAAAATATATTTAAAGAACTAACAATTAATAAAATTAAATGTACAAAACCCAAAATCAAAAATGATACTACAAAACAAAAACAAGACATATATTTCTGTGTTAAAGATCTTGAAAAATATAATAATCTTATAGGATTTATAGATAGAAAAAAACAAGAGACATTAAATCTCTTGATTGAGATTTCTAAACTCAAAAAAGATCCAACAGAAGAAGAGATATTAAATGTTTTTGGTAAAAAAGATATTACTATTGCATATTTAATGAAAGAATTAAAATGTTCTTATTATAAAACCAGAAAAGTATTGATATTTTTATCTAAAAAAAGATTAATAATAAAAAATAAGCTTGGAAACAAACATACCTATCTCGTTGTTCGATAAACAAGGTATCCGTAGGGGAACCTGCGGATAGATCACCTCCTTAATTAAATATTTAAGGAAAAACCAATAATAAATTTGTATGTTGCAAGATGATTTTAGGAAATACACCAATATGTATTTTACTCCTATCAAATTACATTTGAAGCTATTCGCTTCAAAATTTTCAATCAGAGATTGAAATTTTTTGAAGTTTTTATAATTTTATAAAAATTAGTGTAAACTTTGTAAAAAAATGGGGCCACTGAGATTTTCATAAAATAAATCTCTTTTGAATTTCCGAAATCAAATTTTCTTTTTTGGATAAAGACTTTTTTCTTTTTCTAAAAGAAAAAAGGATTTACTCAGATCCCTGGTCCCCGAAACCAGGAGGATAACCAGATTACCCTATAGCCCCATTAAATTATAAAACATTAAAAATATAAATACAAACAAATAATAGAATTATATGAAAATTAAATTAACTCCGGAAATGAGCTATGTAATTGGTTTGTGGAAACTAAAAAAAACAACTGAAGGCATAGGAATTTCTGGAAATGAAAATTTAAGAACAGCTTTTATTAAAGGAATAATAACTGCAAAATTAACTACTTCTGATAAAATACAAATTGATAGAATGAAAGTATTTTTTTATCATACTGCATATAGAAAATATTTTCAAGATATACTAAAAGAACAAGAAGATAAATTCAAATACCATAATGAATATTCAAAAGCATTTTTAGCAGGATTATATGATGCAAAAGGAGGAGAATCTAGAGATAAAAAATTTATTTATATAGTTGATGCAGATAAACATGATGAAATGACCTGTTTAAGATTGGGTTTCAAAGTAAAATTATTTAAAAAACAATTATTAATTGCAAATAAAAATGAATTTTTAGCATATATTGGAAAATATAGAAAAATGGATGTTTAAACAAATAATTTAAAATCATTCATCTTTAATACATATTAAATTTATTTAAAATTGGGTGTTTAAAATGAAAAAATTTTATATTACAACTGCAATTCCTTTTGTTAATGCAACTCCACATTTAGGTCATGTATTAGAATACGTTCAGACAGATGTGATTGCTAGATATCACAGACTTTTAAATGAAGACGTTTTTTTCTTAACTGGTACTGATGAAAATAGTTTAAAAAACGTACAAGCAGCAGAAAAAAAAGGAATATCAACTCAAGAATTATGTGATAAAAATACTGCTGTTTTTATTGAAGTATGTAAAAAATATAATATTTCATATAATAATTTTATAAGAACTTCAAATAAAGAAAAACATTTTCCAGGAGTAAAAAAATTATGGGAATTAAGTTATAAAAATGAAGATATTTACAAAAAAAAATATAGGGGTTTATATTGTGTAGGATGTGAATGTTTTTATAAAGAAGATGAATTAGAAAAACACGGAGAAGAATATTTTTGTCCAGAACATAAAAAACCAGTTGAAATTATTGAAGAAGAAAATTACTTTTTTAAATTATCAAAATATGAAAACCAATTAATAGAATTAATAGGAAATGACATTTATAAAATAATACCAGAATCAAGGAAAAATGAAGTAATAAGTTTTATACAAAGTGGATTAGAAGATTTTAGTGTATCCAGGTCAAAAGAAAGAGCACATGGGTGGGGAATACCTGTTCCAGATGATGAAAATCAAATAATGTATGTATGGTATGATGCACTGAGTAATTATTTAACTGGTATTGGATATCCAGATGAAAAATATAAAAATTGGTGGCCGGCAGATATACATGCAATTGGAAAAGGAATCACAAGATTTCATGCTGTTTATTGGCCTGCAATGTTATTGTCAGCAGGAATTGAATTACCAAAAAATTTATTCATACATGGCTATATCACAATAGAGGGAGAAAAAATGAGTAAGTCTTTAGGAAATATTAAAGATCCCTTAGAAATAATAGATAAATATGAAATAGATAGTGTAAGATATTATTTATTAAGTGGAATCCCGACCTTTTTAGATGGAGATTTCTCAGAAATAAAATTAATTGAAATTAATAATAATGAATTAGTTGCTAATTTTGGGAATTTAGTTAATAGAACTATGGTTTTTGCTAATAGATACTTCGAATCTAAAATTCCAGGATTTGAATTAAATGAAAAAGATAAAGAATTTATTGAAAAACAAAAATTAATATACAAAGAAATAGAAAATTTATTAAATGAAAATAATATTAGAGACTCTTTAGATAAAATTATGTTAGTTTCAAAAAATTCAAACCAATATTTTCAAGAAAATGAACCTTGGAAATTAAATAAAGAAAATAAAGAAAGATGTGGAACTGTTATTTATGTTTTATTAAATCAAGTAAAAGATTTAGCTATTTTAATAAATCCATTTTTACCTAATGCTTCTGAAAAAATATTTAAACAATTAAATACTGAAAATAAAAAATGGGATAATTTAGGAGAATTGAGTTTGGAAAAAAATTCAAAATTAAATGAAGCAGAAATATTATTTAAAAAAATAGAAGAAATAAAAGAGATAAAAGAAGAAATACAAGAAATAGATTTAGAAGTTGCACAAATAATTGAAATTAAAAAACATCCAGAAGCAGAAAAATTATATATTGAAAAATTAAAAACTTCAGAAGGTGAAAAAACTATTGTTTCTGGACTTGCCCCCTATTATTCAAAAGAAGAATTGATTAATAAAAAAATCATTTGGTTTAAAAATTTAAAACCTGCAAAATTACGGGGCATAATATCTGAAGGTATGTTATTAGCGGGGGGAGATAAAGAAGGAAAAATTGAAGTTATTGATTGCAAAGATTTTGAAATCGGAGATAAAATTTTAATTCAAGGAATAAAACAAGAATATAAAAAAGAAATAGATTTTAAAGAATTCCAAAAAATTAAATTTAATATAGAAAATAATAATTTATTTATAAATGGAAAACAGCTTTTTATTGAAAATAAACCAATAAAAACAGAAAAAATCAAAGAAGGGAAAGTTAGTTAAATTTATAAAGAGTTTTAAAGATAATATTTCTCACAATTTAACTTTGTTAAATTGTAGAATATGGGCCTGTAGCGCAGCGGTCGACCTTTTTTCTTTCTTGGAAGAAAGAAAAAAGCTACGTTACCAAAAAAGAAAGAACAGAAGTTGTTCTAATTAATATTGGTAAAAGTATTTGTTCGCTAAAGCGCGCCTGCTTTGCATAGCCTTTCTTTTCTTAAAAGAAAAGAAACCCTAAGGAAAGAAAAGAACTAGGAAAGGTTCCAGAAAAATCGCTTCTCCTCAAAGGAGGGGGATCAGGAAAAACGTCAAACTGAGGGGGAACCTAGGTTCCCACGCGGTTCCGAAAGCAGGAGGCCGGGGGTTCAATTAAATCCCTTTTTCTTTGAAAAGAAAAAGGTCTTTATCCCAAAAAGAAATTGGGAAATGAACAATTCCCCCCAGGTCCATTTTTTATTTTAAAGTCCCATAGTCTAGTAACCTTTTTCTTTCTTTAAAAAGAAAGTAAAAGCTTAACCAAAAAGAAAGAAATTCTGATTAAAAAATCAGAAAAGGTTGGACATTGGTCAAGGATATCAGCCTTTGGTAGCCTTTTTCTTTCCCGAAAGAAAAACCCTAGGGAAAAAGAAAGGGTAAAGAAAGCTGAGGACCCCGGTTCGAATACACTTTTTTCTTTTTTAAGAAAAAAGAAAAACCTGTACTAAAAAGAAAAAACAGGAAATGAGAATCCGGGTGGGACTATTTTCTTTTTTTCAAAAATAAATTTAGAATAAAATTAAAATTAATTATATAAAAATGGAAAACAAAAAGAAAAAAACTAAAAAAACTTTACTCGCTACCTGCGGTAGCGTCGGTATAAAACAGCCTGAAGGAATAGCCAAGCCTGCCGCCGAAGCTGAGGTTCCCGCCGCCGACGCACCCGCCGCCATGCGGAAAGCCAGCCATTTCTCCATTATATCTTATCCAAACATACAGTTCTAAGTTTGAATTTGCGTCTTTATTTGGTAAACCTGTTTCTAAATCTATTTTACATGTTCCATTTTTTGTTATTTTTGCTGCTGTGATTGGATCAAATTTTCCGTTTTGTATTATCCATTCAGTAAATCCAGTTATTGGATGTGTTGCTATTGTTATTTTTGGTTGTATAAATGATAACATATCTTTTTCAGGATTAAAAGAAATACCTGTTACGTCTGTTATTATTCTATTATTTTCTTCTTCAAATACAATTGCATTTGATATTTCATCTATTTTTTTACCTGTTAAGGAATTATTATCTAATTGGTCTTTTGATACTGGACATTCAAAAATTGATACTGGACCAGGTTTTTTATTTGTATCTGCAATAGATTGTCCTAAAATCCAGCCAAATGGGGTTTCAAATTCTTTTATTGCTTCTTCTCTTAATTTTCCTTTTTCGTCATAAAAAACTTTTATATGTTCAGGAATTGTAATTCCTCTTTTTGTTTTATCTTCTACGAAATTTCCAAATGCTTCTAAAGGAGTCATATCATTTTTAAAAGCTCCTATTTTCGGAATATTTGGTTTTGGTATTTCAACTTTTCTAAATATTATATCTGACATATTTCATCCCTCCCAAAAATTATATTTTTGTTATTTAATATATTGTTTTATGGGTT
>JBAZFO010000001.1:43654-93314 GCA_041653315.1 Candidatus Micrarchaeia archaeon
CGAATACACTTTTTTCTTTTTTAAGAAAAAAGAAAAACCTGTACTAAAAAGAAAAAACAGGAAATGAGAATCCGGGTGGGACTATTTTCTTTTTATAAAAATTAGTATTGTTTAGCAATATAAACAATGTGTTTAGCCTGTTTTCCACAATAAATACATTTATCATCTTTATCTGGTTTTTCAGGATTAATAAATTTTATACCGCGCACATCACCAGAAGTTTCTGCTTTTATATTATCTGCACAATCTCTGCCTTTCATATCAATTGAACAAAATGGCGCTCTTACAAAACCGCCTTTATTAAGCGCTGTTTTTAATTCATCCATTGTTTTAGCATCATGAATTATATCTTTAAAATTATCATTAGCTTCGTTTCTTAATTGCTCTGTAATTTCAATTGCTTTTAATTTTATAAAAGTTTTAACTTTAACAAGATCTATTAATTGTTTTTCTTTAGAAGTTCTTAATGAAACTGTAATTTTATTGTCTTGAACTTCTTTTCCACCTATTTCAAATCTTAATGGAACCCCTTTCATTTCCCATTCATTAAATTTAAAACCAGGAGTATTATTAGAATCATCAATTTCAATTCTATAAGATTTTTCTAAAGATTTTTTCAATTTATTGCAGTATTTTAATACTTGAACTTTATTTTCCTCTTTGTAAATAGGAACAATAATAATCTGAATAGGCGCTAATTTAAATGGAAATCTTAATCCTTTATCATCACCCAAACATGAAATTAAAGAAGCATACATTCTTGAAATCGCAGGTCCATAGCAGGTCTGCCAAACATATTCTTTTTCTCCTTTTTCATTTTGAAAACTAATATCAAAAGGTTTTGAAAAATGCTGGCCTAATAAATGTGTTGAAGGCTGTTGTATAACTTTACCATCAGGCATTAAAGTATCTGCTGCATAAGTATTAACTGCTCCTGCAAATTTATCCCATTCTGGTCTTTGAAAACCAATAAATGGAACACAAAATTCTTCATGCAACATTTTTTCAGTTGTATCCATATCTTCTTTTACTTGTTTAATTGCTTCTTTTTTTGTTGCAAAACAATTGTGTGCTTCAATCCAAAAGAATTCTCTACTTCTAATAAAGGGCCTTGTAGCTTTTGTTTCATGTCTATATACAGAACCCCTTTGATAAATTTTTAAAGGCAAATTAACTAATCCTTGTATCCATAAGGAATACATTTTATACATTGCTGTTTCGCTTGTGGGTCGTAAAGCTAATTTTTCTTCTAATTTTTCTCCTTTCCCATGTTCAGTTACCCAAAATACTTCTGGTGTAAAACCTTCTACATGTGAGGATTCTAAAAGAAAATTAGATTCTGGAATTACAATAGGAAACCATGAAGGCTTATGTCCTTTTTTTTGCAATTCTTTTTCATAAATATTATACATTATTTCCATAGTCATTACTGACCAAGGCATAAATACCACAAATCCTTTAACATTATATCTTACATCTGCTAATTCTGCTTTTTGAATAATCTCCGTATACCATTCTGAAAAATTCTCATTTTTTTTATTATCCATAAAATAACCTATTTAATATATTAAAAAAAGAAATAAAAAGGTTTAGTAAAAGAAGTTAAAGCTCTTCATCACCATAAAGTCTTTTCTTAATTGTTCTTTTCCACTGAATTAATTCTTCTTCTTTAAAAAATAAATTTATTTCCCTTTCTGCTGAAACTTTTGAATCGCTTGCATGTATTAATGTATTAACTTTACTCATTGAAAAATCTCCTCTTATTGTTCCTGGTAGTGCATCTCTAGAATTTGTAGGGCCTATTAATCTTCTTACAACTTCAATTGCATCTTTACCTTCTAATATTGCTACAATCACTGGACCGCTTGTTATATAATCAACTAAAATACTAAAAAAAGGTTTATCTTTATGCTCTTGATAATGTTTTTCACCAAATTCTTTTGAAATCCAGACCATTTTCATTCCAACTAATTTCAAACCTTTATCTTCAAATCTATTTAAAATTAATCCAACCAAATGCCTTTCTAATGCATCTGGTTTGAAAATAATCAAAGTTCTTTCAAAAGAGTTGGATTCAATATTTATCATAAAGATTTACCTCTGTGATTTCTTTCTCATTGGTCTCTTAGTTTTTTCTTTAGTTTCTTTTTTAACTTCTTCTTTTAATTCTGCTTTTGCATCTCTAACATGTTTAGTCCATGGAGTTTTTTTATTTTTTCTTTTAAGTACTAATAAATTTTTCTTGCATTTTTGTGTACAAAATTGTAAAGCTTTACCATCTTTTTTAACGTAGATAAATCCAGTTCCTCTATCTATTTCTTCACCACAAAAACTACATCTCATTTTTATCTACCTCATCTTGTTTTAATTCTCTTAGCTTCTCTTTCAGTTTCAAGTAAAACCATTATATCCCCTACTTTAACTGGTCCTTTGATATTTCTTCTTAAAATTCTATTTTTATCTTTGCCTTCAAGAATTTTGCATAATATTTGATTTATTTCTCCGTGAATACCTGTTTTTTTTGCTTCAACTTGAACAACTTCTGCTTTTGTTCCTTCATTTTCATCAGCCATATTAATTCACCTTATTCTTTTGATTCTTCTTTAGCTTCTTCTGCTTTCTTTGGTTTTTCTTTAGGGGTCTTATCTTTTTTTTGCTCTGCTTTTTTTGGTTTTTCTTTGGAAGTCTTATCAACAGGTTTATCTTCAGCTACTTTTGTTGTTTTTTTCTTTTCTTTATCTAAAATATCTCTTAATAACTCTGATGCATTTCCAGCATTTTGAATTGCTGCTGCTGCACAACCAACTGAAATACCAATTGCATTTCCTAATTCTTGTTTTGTAGTTATAAACTCATATGCAATTCCTTTTTCAACACATAAAGAAGGGATATGAACTACAATCTCTGGTGGAGTTACATCTCCTGCAATTACTACTAATTGTGCATTTCCTTTTTCAATACTCTTTGTTACTTCATTTGCTCCTTTTTTTACAACACCAGTATCTTTAGCTATAGTTAATATTTCTAATACTTTAGCTGCAACTTCTGGTGAAGTCTCTTTATTTATATATGCCATAATTTATACACCTCACATATTTCTATGTTTCATCGGCTAATGAAACAAAACTAGTAATATGTTATTGTCTAGTCTCATTTATAAACTTTTTGGGTAGTTTCAAAACAAGCAAACCAATTTAAAGTATATCATACATATTTAATTTATGGTAATAGATAGAGAAAGTGCTCTAAGGAAAGCAAGAGAAAATCTTAAAGAAGCACTTAAAGAAAAAGATTTTATTATAATTAATGCAGTTAATACTACTGAAGACTTAATTAAAATAATAAACATGATGTTTGAAAGACTAGAAGAATGGAATAAACTTTTTTATCCTGAATTTAAGGCAAAGAGTATCGAACTTTATTGTACAAGTATTTTAGAAGGTGGATTACCAAATAATATTATTGAAATTACAAAAGAAGATAAAAGACAATTAATTAATATTGCTAAAGAAATTTTAGAAGTAATAAAATTAAAAAATAACCTTGAACAGTATACTAATGAAGTAACAAAAAATATTGCACCAAACGTTTCTTATTTAATAGGCCCAGAATTAACTGCAAAGTTAATTGCATCTGTAGGTGGTTTAAAAAAATTAGGTGTAGTCCCAGCAAGCACAGTTCAAGTTTTGGGTGCGGAAAAAGCATTATTCAAACATTTAAAAACAGGAAGTAAACCACCAAAACATGGATTAATATTTCAATTTGCAGCAGTAGGAAAAGCGCCAAAGAAAAAAAGAGGAAAAATAGCAAGAACTGTAGCTTCTAAAATTGTAATAGCTGCAAGAGCAGATTCATTTACTAAAAATTTCATTGCTGAAAAATTAAAAGAAGACATGGAAATTAAAATAAATAAAATACTTAGATCTTAAGGTGCTTAAATGAAAATTCTTGCATTGGCTGATTTACATTCTGAAGAGATGATACTTACTCTTTTAGAAAAACATCTTAAAAATAACAAGTATGATATAATTACTATTTCTGGAGATATTACTAATTTTGGACCTGTTTCTTATGTTGAAGATTTAATAAAAATTTTAAAAAATGAAAAAGTATTTGCAGTATTAGGAAATTGTGATCCCCTAGAAATTAAGAAAATTTTAGGAAAGTATTGTATTGAAAACAAAACTGAAACTTTTAATAATTATAATATAACTGGGATTGGAGGAAGTATTAAACATAATTCATATTTTCAAAATCAACCTGGAGTAAAAACAGAAAAAGAATTTGAAAATGAGATAAATAAATTAAATATTAATAATAAAACAATATTTATCTCACATTCCCCTCCATTAAATATTTTAGATCAAACTTTTGATTTTTTACATATTGGAATTAATGCTTTTAATAAAATGATTGAAGAAAAACAACCTTTACTATTTATTTGCGGACATGTTCATGAAGAATGTGATTTTAAAAAAATAGGGAATACAACAGTAATTAATTTACCTCCTGCTAAAAAGTTAAAAGCAGGAGTTATAAACATAGATGAACAAACAAATAAAATAAAAATAGAATTTATTGATTTATGATAGTTTTATAAATAAAACATAATAAAAACTTTATATTGGGGGAGTAGGTTAACCTGGTATGCTGCCAGCTTTGGGAGCTGGTGATCCGTGTAAATCCTTTTTTCTTTTAGAAAAAGAAAAAAGTCTTTATCCAAAAAAGAAAATTTGATTTCGGAAATTCAAATCACGGCTCCCCCATTTTAATATTAAAAATGATTATATGAATAAACTAATTTTAGGTTCAATGGAAAATTATACAGATATTAGTTTTAGACTTCTATGTCAAAAATATGGAGCAAATTTAACAATCACTGAAATGACTTCTCCAATCGCAATTGCTAGAGAAAATCCAAGGTCATTAAATAGAATATACATTCCAAAACAAGAAAAAAACGGATATATTCAATTAATGGGAACAGCGAATAAGGAAATATTCAAAGGAATCTCAAAAACAGTAGAATTAATAGAAACTGGAGAAAATAATTCAAAAGGAATAGATTTTAATTTTGGATGCCCATCTAAGAATATAAATGAAAATAAAGCAGGATCATATTTATTAAAATATCCAAAAACTATTAAAAAAATAATTAATAATGCGTCAAAAATATGTCCATACTCTATTTCTTGTAAATTAAGATTAGGATATGAAAAAGAAGAAGAAATATTTAATATCTTAAAAGAAATAAATGATTGTGAATTAAATTTTATAATAATACATAGCAGAACAAAAGCACAAGGATACTCTGGAAAAGCAAATTGGGATATTTTAGAAAAAATAAGGGATAAAGCAAATTTTCCAGTTTATGGAAATGGAGATATTAACTCTTATACTGAAGCACAAGAAAAATTTAAACAAGGATGGAAGGGAATAAGTATAGCTAGAAGTGCAAGAGGCAATCCAGGAATATTTTCTAATATAAATCCAAATAAAAAACAATTTTTAGAATATTTAAAATTAGCAAAAAAATTTAATTGTTTAGAATTACAAAAAGCAAAAATACATTTAATGTGTTTTGAAACAAATAAACAAAAAAAGTTGAAAATTTCAAAAATAAAAACTATTGAAGAATTACTTAGATTTACCAATGAGCATTATTTGAGCTAATAATGCTTCTAATTGAATTCTTTCATTCGCTCCTTCAACAATTCTAAAATTGAATTCTCCAATTTTATCAATTAATCTAATTTTATTTTCTTCTGATATTTCTAAATTTGGAACTTCTTTATAAATTTGAAGCAAAACATCTTCTCCACTCATTCCATACTCTATCATCAAATTATCTAATTTTTTTCTTGATTCAATAAAATTTGCTTTTAAACAAAATTCAATCATATCTAAAATTTCTTTAGGCCTTGCTCTGCTACTTATTTTATATATTAATTCTTCTGTTATTTTATTAGTCTGTAATGCAGCACCTTGTAATGCATTAACTGATTTTCTCATATCTCCATTTGAAATATATATTAAAGCATTTGACGAGGATTTATCAATTTTTAAATTCTCTTTATTTGCAATATTAATTATCATTTTTTCAATATCTTCATTTGATAAATATGTAAATCTAAAAACAGAACATCTGCTTTGTAAGGGTTCAATAATTTTAGATGAGTAGTTGCAACTTAAAATAAATCTAGTTATCCCAGCATATAATTCCATGGTTCTTCTTAATGCGTGTTGTGCATCTGGAGTCAATGAATCTGCTTCATCTAAAAAAATGATTTTAAATGGTGCGCCAGATAATGCAATTTGTTTAGCAAATTCTTTTATTTGTCCCCTTACAACCTCAATTCCTCTAGTATCAGATGCATTTAATTCTAAAACACAAGATTTGTAATCATCACCAAATAATTCTTTTGCTAAAGCTAAAACAGCAGTTGTTTTTCCTATTCCTGGTGGGCCTGCAAATAATAAATTAGGCATATTCTTTTGTTTAACAAATGCTTTCAAAGTATTAATTATTTCAGTATGGCCAATTATATCATCTAATTTACTAGGCCTATATTTTTCTGTCCAAGGTAAAAGTTCATTAACCATATAATCACAACACAATAAATTAAAGATACAATTATTTAAATACATTACCCCCCATTAAAGAAATAATAAGACTAATTGAGGTACTAATATGCAAGATATCATAAAAATTGAAGAAGAAATGCTTAAGTTCTGGGAAAAGAAAAAGATATTGGAAAAAGTGAATAAAAAAAATGAAAATGGAGAAAATTTTTATTTTTGCGATGGCCCTCCCTACGCAACTGGTGAATTACATCCAGGTGCTGTTTGGAATAAAACACTAAAAGATATGGTTTGCAGATATCAAAGAGCAATAGGAAAAAATGTAAGGGCACAAGCAGGTTATGATACTCATGGTTTGCCTATTGAAGTAAAAGTAGAAAAAGAAATAGGATCAAAAACAAAAAAAGATATTGAAGAATATGGAACAGTTAAATTCATTGAAAAATGTAAAGAATTTGCAACAAAATATGTTGGAGTTATGGGAGATCAATTTAGAAGAGTAGGAATTTGGATGGATTTTGATAATCCGTATTTAACATATAAAAATGAATTTATTGAATCCACATGGGAAACAATAAAAAAAGCTGATGAAAAAGGATTATTATCAAGAGGGGTTTATGTTTTACCATACTGCTCAAGATGTGCAACTACTTTAGCAAATTATGAATTAGAATATGGTGAACAAAAAGATCCTAGTATTTTTGTTAAAATGCGATCAGTTGAAGATGAAAATTTATATTATATAATATGGACTACAACTCCTTGGACTTTAGTATCAAATATCGCAATAATGGTTCATCCAACATATACATATATTAAAGTTAAAATAGGAAATGAAACCTGGGTGGTTGCAAAAGAAGCATTGGATAGAGTAATAAAGCATACAGATGACTCACCTGTTATTTTAGAAGAGATGAGTGGAAAAAAATTAGAAGGAAAAAAATATATTCATCCATTAAAAGATAAAATTAATCATGATATTGAAAGAAGAATTGTTTTATCAGATGAATTTGTTACTTTAGAAGAAGGCTCTGGTTTAGTTCATTGCGCACCAGGACATGGACCAGAAGATTTTTTAATTGGAAAAAGATTTGATTTAGAAATTTATTCACCAGTTAATGAAAAAGGAGAATTTATAACTAGTGAATATAAAGGAAAACCAGTTAGAGAAACAAATAGAGATATTATAAAAGATTTAGAAAAAATTGGTGCATTAATTTATGAAAAAGAAATTGAACATAGATACCCCCACTGCTGGAGATGTAAAACTCCATTGATATTTTTAACTACAGATCAATGGTTCATAAATATCAGTAAAGTTAGAGAAAAAATGCTTGAAGAAATTGACAAAGTTAATTGGTATCCTAAATTTGCAAGAACTAGATTTAAAGATTTTGTATCTATTGCTCCTGATTGGTGTATATCAAGACAAAGATTTTGGGGTATCCCAATACCTATATGGATATGTGAAAAATGTGGAGAGAAAAAAATTATAGGTTCAGCATCAGAACTTCCAGAAAAAGTTAAAGATCTACATAAACCACAAATGGATAAAATTAAATTTAAATGCAAATGCGGGGGAGAAATGAAAAGAGTTGAAGATGTATTAGATGTATGGATGGATTCAGGAAACGTAATTTGGGCATCTTTAACAGAAGACGAAAGAAAAATTTACAAAAAAACTCAATTTATAGTTGAAGGTAAAGATCAAACAAGAGGTTGGTTTTATTCATTATTGGGATCTGGAATTATCAAATGGGATGAAGCACCTTATGAAAAAGTAATGATGCATGGTTTTTTTGTAAGTGAAACAGGAGAAAAAATGAGTAAAAGTGTTGGTAATTTTGTTCCATTTAATGATATGATATCAAAATATGGGGCAGACACATTTAGATTATGGGGATTAAATTGTAATGTTGCTGAAGATATTAAATTTAATTGGAATGATATGAAAGAGGCATTTAGTACTTTGAATATCATTTATAATATTGGAACTTTTTTACAAAGATTTGATTCAAAAAAAGAAATTAATGAAATTGATCTGGAAATAGAAGATAAATGGATTATATCACGATTAAATTCAACTATTAAAGAAACAACTGAATTAATGGATAATTATGAACTACACACTGCTACAAGAATATTAAGAACTTTCATAACTGAAGATATAAGCAGATTTTATATGAAAATACTAAAGAAAAGGATGAGTGAAGAAGTTCATGCTGATGAAGCATTATCAACTTTATATGAAGTATATTTTGAAACTTTAAAAATGCTTATGATAATTGCTCCATTTTCATCTGAAAAAATATACCAAGATGTATATAAAAAAGATAAAAAAGAGGAATCTTTAGCTTTATTTGACTGGCCCTCATTTGATATAACAAAAATAGATAAATTATTAGAAAATGGGATGACAATAGCAGATGAAATAACTTCTGCTTCGATAAATGCAAGACAAAAAGCAAATATAAAATTAAGGTGGCCGTTAGAAAAAATAATTTTTAATACTAAATCAACTGAAGCTGAAAAAACAATAGATAAATTATCAAGAATAATTGAATGGCTTGCAAATGTTAAAACAATTGAAAAAAATGTGGAGATTAAATCAGAATATAAAGTAGAAATCAAAGAAGGTAAAATAAAAAAATTGTATCGTGCAAGCGGATTAGATGAAAAGATTATCCAAATTTTAAAAAATGAAAACCCAGAAAAATTACAAGAAACGTTAGGAAGAAAAAAGAAATATATTGGTGATGGTTTTGAACTTCAACCAGAAGTAATTGAAATAGAAGAGAAAGCAAAAGATTATGAAATTACATTAGTTGAAAAAGGAAAAGTATATTTATATACAAAAATAAATGAAGAATTATTTGAAGAAGCAATGTTAAGAGAAATTGCAAGGAGAATACAGCAATTAAGAAAAGAAGAAAAACTTGTTGAAAGTGATGAAATAAATATTTTCTTTAAAGGTTCTAAAAAATTAACTGAAATAATTAATAAATATAAGGAAATCCTAATGAAACAAACTAATGCAATTAATATTACTGAAAAAGAATTAGTAAAAATTCCAGAAGTAAATATTGAAGAAGAGAAAATAAAAATAGAAATAAAAAAAGTTTAATCTGCTTGGAATTCTTTTCTCTTTTTTACACTTCCCCAGCAATCTTTACAAATTAATCTTCTTACTCCAGATTTATCTTTTCTAGATGATTTAACACATTCATTACAAATTTTCTTTTCGCAATAATCGCATTTTTCTACCTTATGTACTAGTGCACTACATCTTTCACAACGCATATTCATAAAAATCCCTCTTAAATTATTAAGTATTAATCATGTATCAAAATATTTTTAAAGGCAAGGCATTATAAAAGTTAGTATGAAGTGGTGGATGAGCAGCTTACCCCAGAGGGAGGAAATTCTGCCCATCATTTTGGCTGTGAAGTCTTAAGGACAAATCAGGAACAGAAACGATACCTTTGCAAAAAGGATGAAACGCGCCTGTGCGCAGTCGTATAGTGATGCAAGCCTTTTAGGCGCTTAGTCGAATGCTGCTTAAAACAGAAGGCAGATTACTATCCACTGCTTTTATTTTTTAAATAAAATTAAAAAAAGAGAAAAATTATAAATCTGCATAAAAACATAACCAAGAGCTATCCACTTCTGTTGGTTCTGTAGCATAATAACTTGTTTTTTTATTATATACCAATAATATTCCTGCAGAATCATATCCTGCATAATATACATAATCTCTTGGCATATCACATTCATCTTCGACTAAAGATATATCATATGCTATATCAACAACTGCTGTTCCTTCTTTATAAGCTATAAATTTTTTCTCTGTATCAACATAGTGACCTTCACATGCCATTGAAATTAATGTTTCAACTAACAGAGTTGCAGTTATAAAATCTCTTGGTTTTATAGTTTTACTTTTATCAAAAGGCAATCTGCCAATTTCTTTAGTAAATATTTCACTAAATTTCATATAAACACCTCTTTTATACTAATTATATAAATTTTTGTGTTTATAAATGTTTCTATGGGCATTTTCGATTATTTATTTTTATCTTTTTCCCATTCTTTTTCTTTTAGCTTTCTAACTATGTAAGAAGCTTCCTGCGGGTTATCTACTTCTCCATATCTAATAATACTCTTATCATTTAAAGTCGTTGTTTTAGCGCACATTTTGCATTTTAAGCGCTGTTTAGAAGTAGTCGCTTGTATTGTTCCACATTTTGGACATTTTAATATTAGGTATTTTCCCATATATTTCAAATAATATTCAAACCAAGCCTTTTTATTAATTTATACACAGAAATATTATACTTTTCTTTTGGGAGAATAAAGGTTCTTTCTTTCGCAAGCCTTTTCTTTCTTCCAAGATATCAAGCTTTGCTTGATAATTGTGAAGCAAAGCTTCACAAGAAAGAAAAGCTTTGCCGAGGTAACTCAGTTTGGTCAGAGTGCCAGACTCATAAGCACAGCTTTATGAGTAATGAGCTGAAAAGCAATGATATAAATAGGTGTGAAAACACTAAACTGAGAAATCTGGAAGTCGCGAGTGGCCCCTTTTCTTTGTAAAGAAAAGACCCCAGGGTTCAAAAGAAACACCTGAAATGGCTAGCGAATTCAAATCCAGATTACTGGTGAAAATCTCGCTCTCGGCATTTTTTTATCTGAATAAAAGGGAAATTAAATGGGAATTCAAACTGAATACAACCCTGATTTGGCATTACGAAATTTTGATGAATTTAAAAAAGGAAATAGAGAAATAGAGGAATGTATACCAGAAAATATAGAAGTTGAAAAAATTTATAATTTCTTAAAAAAAGGACAAAGAAATTATTGGATAGAAGGCGAAATTCCACTTTTAGAAACAAAAGGAAATGCACAACTTTCAAAACCATTAGCAAGTATTATTATTTTAGAAGCTACACATTTTCTTTTAAATGATGAACCTTGGACTAAAGGAAAATACAAAGTTATTGAAATTTTTGATAAAAATGATAATAAAATTCATTTCAATGGTTTTGAGAAAATATAATTTTATTCAAAACCAGGTAATAATTGACGCATACTAAATCTATTTTTTATTAATTTAAAATTTGTTTCAGTCAAAATATAATTTGTTGGCGCATTTATAAATTTTCTATATTCTTCTCCTAAATTTATATCTTCTCCGTCAATCTGAATATTTACTCTTTTTAAAATATTATAAAATTCTTTAGTAAAACAAGTATTAAACATCATTTCAATTTCTTTAAATGTTTCAGAATTATCTAATTCTGGTCTTTCAATTCCTTGCCAGGTAGAAAGGATTATTAAAACATCTTCTGGTTTTATGCCTTTATATTGGTCTAATATCTTTTCATTTAATTTATCCCCGGAATTTAGTTTTCTTCTGCATTTAGATTCTATTAAAATTTCTCTTATTTCGTCTTCCTTTTTTAAAACAACTTTAAAATCTGGATGTAATTCATCATTTACTCTTTTAGAAGATCCATTTCCATTTGTTGAAACTGTTTTTTTATTATATAAAAATTCAATATTTTTTGGAAAATAATCGATAATAGAATAATCTGGAAATTTATGTTTTATTACCTCTTTTATTCCTGCTAAAATAAATGTTTCAGCAGCATATCCAGTCATATGTCTTGCTCTTTTAAGATCTGGGCCAATATATTTATAAGAATATTTTCTTTCTATTTCTCTTTTTCTTTCCTCTGTAAATGGTCCTTTTTTATATTCTTCTTCAATTATATCTTCTAATATTTTTTTAACAGCTTGAGTATATTGCACTTCATTTGCTTCTCCATATGTCCTTCTAATTAAATTATAAATTTCATGTCCTGTATATATTTCACCTTCAAATTCAAGCTCCCTTTCATCTGACCAACATTCTAGAACATTTAATCTATTTCCAATATCAATATAATATTTGAATAATTTTCTAACTTTCGTTTTCATTTCGTTATAAGGTAAAATATCAGATATAACATCAAAAGCAATTGAAGGAAGTTCTTTACTAGAATAAACAATAGTTTTTCCTTTCATATATAAAACTTCAGAAATATCTTCTAATTTTATTTTTCCTTCTGCAAATTCTTTGAAAAAATGAGTTTTCCCATCTTTTGTTAAAATTTTTATAAAAATATTTTTTTCAGAATAAACAGCTTGGTTTGAGGGATTTAACAATAAATTTATTCTTGGCATATTCGGCATATTTATTTCATCAAATTCAAAAAATCCTTTTTTAGATACTCTTATAATATCCTGCTTAAGCATAGATATAACTTTTTCTGCTTTTCTTTGATCTTTATACTGTGTCTTTAAAAATTCAAATACTTTATCTAAAATTAATGCTGTTGTTTGTTTCCCACATTCTTTTGATTGTTTTAATAAATAAATGGTGTATGCAAATTTTGCTCTTGCACTTTCAGTAGGCAAATTGGTTTCTTTATTAGTATTAAGATTAAAAAATATTTTTTTATGTTTAATAAAACAGTCTTGAACAATATAATCTAAATTATCTTGTCCTTTTTCTTTTATCAAATAGTCTACATAAGATAATTCTTGTAATATTGCATTCACATAATCCTCCTGTATGTTTTCTCTCCTTTGAATATGTCTTTTTTTTCTTGAAATTGCATCTAACTCTAATATTTGATTATAAATATATGGATGATATGAGATATTCGCTCTTTGTCTTCCAGCTAATTCTTTACATTTTACTTTTTTATGTTCTATCTTACCTTTTTTTTCATCAAATATTAATCTTCCTTTTGAAATATATTTTGTATCAATGACATTTGGGGCTAATTCAAATAATCTTTGCATTAAAAATGGAAAAATCATTTGTGCTTGTTCATTAGATATATTGCATTCAAGGTCTTTAAACCTATTTTTAACTCCTTCTTTCCATTGATTTTCAAAATATATATCTATTTGATCTTCATTTCCTTCTTCATAAATTCTATTTACTGCTTTTTGGTCAAATAATTTAGAACCTGTTTTTTCTAAACTGACTTCCATTAAAAGTTTTTCTTTTAATGTTTTTGTTTTTTTATCATAAGTCAAATGAGTTATTATTAAAAAATTGCTGTCTTCAAATTTTGATGAATCCCAATTTATTGGTGTCTTATAATCTTCAAAAAAGAGTATTTTATGATTAACTCCATTAATACAATTTAAATTCAATTCAAATTCTTCATATGCTTTTTTTAAATCATCATTTATTTCAACAAGAGAATCTATTGGTAAATCAGCTTCTTTTGAATCTATTAAACCAAAATTACTAAATATTTTTCTTTTTCTTCTTCTTAAAGGCAAAGTATCTTCTAATTTAACATCCTTAGAAAAAAATACCTCTCCAGTCTTTTTTTCATTAATTGAAATATGATTTTTACCGTTACTCCCCCCATTATGTATAACACAAAAAGACATGATAAATTAATTGGTAAGTAAAGTATTTAAACAAGTAGTTTTAAATTTTAAAAATGGAAGAAGCGCAGTTTTACAAAAGAGAAAAAAATTCTTCTATTTCCTGCCTGTTATGCAGGAGGAAATGCACGATTTCAGAAGGAAAAACAGGCTTTTGCAGAGTTAGGCAAAATATAATAGGAAAATTGTATTCTTTGAACTATGGAAAAATAATTGCATCTCATACTGACCCCATTGAAAAGAAGCCATTATATCATTTTTATCCAGGATCACATGTATTTTCGATTTCAACTTTAGGGTGCAATTTTTCGTGCGACCATTGCCAAAATCCAGATATAAGCCAGAATTGGCGTGCAATTTCAGGTGTGGAAAAAGAACCAGAAGAAATAAGTCAAATAGCTTTACGAAACAAGGCTCAAGGAATTGCATATACATATACAGAACCTACAATTTTCTTTGAATATGCGTATGACTGCGCTAAAATCGCAAAAAAGCAAAAATTATTCAATATTTTTGTAACAAATGGATATATGTCAGATGAATGCATAAAGAAAATGAAAGGGGTTATTAACGCAAGCAATGTTGATCTTAAGGCATTTAATGAAAAGTTTTATAATAATATTTGTGGGGGAATTGAATTAGGTGGGGTGCTTAAATCAATCAAAGCTCTCCATAAAATACAGCATATTGAGCTTACTACGTTACTTATCCCAGGATTAAATGATTCAAAAGATGAAATTATTGCTTTAAGCAAATGGGTGAAAAAATTAGATAAAAACATCCCATTACATTTCAACGCTTATTTCCCCGCAAATAGGATGACTATACATCTTACCTCTGAAGAAACTGTTATAAAAGCAAGGGAGATTGCACTTGAAGAGGGATTGAATTATGTTTATACTGGAAATATAAAATATAGTGAAGGAAGTAATACTTTTTGTCCCAAGTGCAAAAATGCAGTAGTAAAGCGCTTTGGCAACTATACTGAAAACTATTTGAAAAATGAGAAATGTCAAGAATGTGGAAATAAAATTAATATAATTACAAAATGAAAAAAACCAAGCAGCAAACAAATGGAATGATAAAATTATCATCTATCCCTAAATCTAAACTTTCAGCAAAAGCTGAAACAATAATTGCGACAAAACAAACAATAGAAGGCAAAAAGAAAAGGGCAGGCAATGAAGAAACTGCAAAAGCAAGAGTTCCTTCAAATGTTTTCTTTTTATTATAAAATAATTTCATTTTTCCTCTTGATCCAATTATGGTTGCAAAGCCATCCCCTAAAGCTAAAATAAAAAAAACTGCACAGATTAAATTCACATTTTGGGAAATTGAAAGAATAAATATACACCCAACAACATACCAAAGAGAGCCATAGCCAGGAAGAACATTTTTGCGCTCAAATTTGTCAAAAAACCAGCTTGCGACAGGAACCCTAATTCCCGAAATAAAAAGATGAATTAAAACAAGACCTAAAATAAGGCCTGCAGATAAAATATAAAGCGTATTTATTCTCCCAGATAAAATCAAAAGAGCAAGAAAAACAAAACCAATTAATATATGTATTGCCTGCCTTTCATCTTCATTCATTTTTATCTTCCTCTTTTAAAAAGCGCTTAAATATAAGATCGCTTAATGCGCATGAAACAAATGCAAATGGGATTGCCCCCAAAATATCTAGAGGAGTATGAACCCCCAAATAAAGGCGTGAATACATTATGAATAAAGCAAATAATAGAAATATAAAAAACGAAGGCTCCCCTAAAAGAATTATTGCGAATATCAAAACCATTGTTGAATGCCCGCTTGGAAAAGCATAAGAATCTGGACAAGCTATTTTTGATTGTTCAATAATGCAAATTCGGTCTTCTGTAATTATTTCTTTTGCAGCAATTACAAAAAGCACCCCAATAAATGTGGCTAAAATTACTTTTTTTAATTTTGTTTTCTGCTTTTTGAATAAAACTGAAGTTATAAAGAGCAATAAAAACAAGAAACCGATTAAAACAATATCATTATCAAAAAATATTGAAACTGTTGTTAATAAATCCATTAAATCACGTCTAAAACTTCTTTAACCCATTTATTTGGATCTGTGCTTTTAACAAACCTGCTTGCTACTAACACTCCTTGTACTCCTAATTCTTTTGCTTTTTTAACGTCTTCAGCATCTGCAATACCCGCACCACATAACACAGGAACTTCTTTTATCTTTTCTAAAGTATTTGTAACTATCTCTGGATTAACTTTTGTTAATGAAATGCCAGTTCCTATTAATTCTGGAAGTTCAATTGATAAATAATCAGGCTTAAATTCAGCTATTTGTTCAGCTTTTTCAATAGTATCTGCACAAACAATACTTAATAAAGTTGCATCTTTACATCCTTGTATTAAATGTTTTATTTTTTCTAAAGGAATTTGATTCTCAAAATGATTAATTAAAATTCCTTTTACACCAGCATCTTTTAAAGCATCAATTGTGTTGCTTCCTGTATGTGCTCCTGCTTCAAAATTACTTGCACCTTGAGCTAATATATTCTCATCTATTTTAGAAAACTCTCTTAAATCAACAAATTGAGGACATGCAAAAACAATTACATTTTTTTTATCAGCTAATTCTTTATTATCAGCAATTGCTTTCATCAATATTTTTCCTTTTTCACCTAAACTTTCTTTATATGTTTTAAAATTTAACAAGATTATAAATTTATTATTTAATTCTTCTTTATTCAATTAATTCACCTCTTTTTTTAAGAATTGTTTCTGCTATTTGAATATCAAACGGAGTTGTTATTTTTATATTGCTTGGGTCTCCTAAAACATGTGTTATTACATATTCTTTTCCATATAACTCAACTAAACTTATATCATCAGTTATGTTTGTTGGATTTTCAAAAAATTTATTAAAAAGATCTAAAATAATTTCTGTTTTAAAAACTTGAGGAGTTTGAACTGCTAATAATGTATTTCTATCTGGAGTAAAATATTTGTTTTCACCCACAATGGCACGTATTGTATCAACTGGTTTTATAGCTGGAAAAACAGCATCTGCGTCATTATTTAAAATACACATTAAACAATCCATTATTATTTTTTCTGTTACTAAACATCTTACTCCATCATGTATTCCTACAACAGCATATTTAACTTCTCTCAAACCATTATAAACTGAATTATATCTTTCTTTTCCATCTATTGCAAAATCTAAATTAAAATTTATATCCCAAGATAAAATTTGTTCTTTTCTTTCTTCATTTGTTACGACTATTATTTGATCAACTAAGGGTAAATTTGCAAAAACCTCAATTGTTCTTTGAACTATAGGTTTTTTATTAAGTTCAAATAATTGTTTATCTTCTCCAAAACGTGTTCCTTTTCCTCCTGCAGGTATAATAATACTTACACCTTTTTTAAGATGTTTTTTCTCTTGTTTTGGTAAAGTTTGTGTTTCAGTCATTCTCATTATCTCCTTTTTCTTTTGCTTTTATATTTAAAAATGAAAATACTTTTTTTAATTTAGCACTTAATCTTTCTTCTGGATGAAGGTTATAATATAATTCGCGCATATCATTTGGAAATGTGCAACTCGTTCTTTTTATATTATTCATCCTTTTTTATGTTTTTAACTTCTCCATTTTGCACCATATATCCTATTAACTCAAATAATTTATCTATTAATTCTGCTTCTGGATATGTTCCGATTTGAACTCCTTTTTTAAATATAACTCCTCTTCCTTTTCCGCCTGCTATTCCAATATCTGCTTCTTTTCCTTCTCCTATTCCATTTACAATACAACCCATTACTGCTACATGCATAATATAATCAGAATATTCGCGCATTAATCTTTCTTCTACTTGCTCAGCCATTGAGTTTAAATCTATTTCAGTTCTTCCACAAGTTGGACAAGAAGTTAGATTAGGACCAAAAATCTTTAAGCCAAGACCTTGGAATATTATTTTTGCAGTTCTTAATTCTCTAACTGGATCACCTGTCAAAGAAACTCTTACTGTATCCCCTATACCATCTAAAAGTAAAGGACTTAATGCTGCTGCTGAAAGAACACTACCTGAAAAAACTGTTCCTGCTTCTGTTAATCCTAAATGTAATGGATAATCTGTTCTTTTGGATAATAATCTATTTGCTTCAATCATTCTTGGTATATCACTCCATTTAATTGATAAAACAAAATTATGAAAATCTAATTCTTCCATCATTTTAACATATTGCATTGCGCTTTCAACACTTGCTTGTGCTGTTCTCCCATATTTTTCTTCAATATCCTTATCTAATGATCCGCCATTTACTCCTATTCTTATTGCAACATTTGCTTTTTTTGCTGCCTCAATAACAGCTTTTACTTTTTCTTTATCTCCTATATTCCCAGGATTAATCCTTACTTTATCAAAACCTGCTTCTATTGCTGCAAGCGCTTTTGTATAATCATAATGAATATCAGCAACTAGAGGCTTATTTGGAAATGCAGCTCTTATTTCTGGTAATGCTTTTACTGCTTCCTCATCATTTACTGTAATTCTTACTGCTTCACCCCCAGCACCAAAAAGTGCTTGCGTTTGTTTTATAGTTGCTTCTGCATCTGCAGTTGATGTATTAGTCATACTTTGAATTAAAATTGGATTATCTCCACCTATTTTTACTTTTCCATTTAAATCTACAACACGCGTTAATTTTCTTTGAATCATTTAATCACCTAATTACTTAATTTTTTAATTATTCTTTTTGCTTCTACTCTTGCTTCTCTATCAGCAACAAAAATATCAGATATCTCTGGTTTCTCAATTATTGAATTTGAAAGAATATCCATAACTTTTCTAATTATTTTTGGTATTTTACCAAAATTTATTTGTTTATCTAAAAATGCGTAAACTGCAATTTCATTTGTTGCATTCATAATCGCAGGCATTGTTCCTCCAATTTTTCCAGCTTCAATTGCTAAAGAAAGACATGGAAATTTATCAAAAGGCATTGGTTCAAAAGTCCATGTTTGTAATTTAGTAAAATCTAATTCTGGTTCTAAACTAGGATATCTTTTAGGATAAGTTAAAGAATATTGAATAGGTAAAGTCATATCTGGTAATCCTAATTGTGCTTTAATAGACCCATCTGTAAATCTAACCATTGAATGAATTATACTTTGTCTATGAATTACTGGAATTATATTTTTTCCATATAATTGATGTGCTTCTATTATTTCTAATCCTTTATTCATCATTGAAGCAGAATCAACTGTAATTTTAGAACCCATAGCCCAATTAGGATGAGCTAATACTTCTTCAACAGTTGCATTTTCCATTTTTCGTTTTGGCCAATCCCTTAAAGATCCGCCAGATGCAGTAATTATAATTTCTTTTATTTCTTTCCAATTCTCCCCAATAATACATTGTAAAATAGCTGAATGTTCGCTGTCTATTGGTAATAATCTTAATTCTCCATTATCTCTTCTTGCTAAAGGCATTACAATATCTCCAGCTGCAACTAAAACTTCTTTTGTTGCAATACATACTTGTTTATCGTTTTGTAATCCTTCTAATGTTGCTTGAATTCCTACTGCCCCAACAACAGAAACAACAAGAGTATCTATCTGATTATCTTTTGATAATTCAATTAAACCTTCATTTCCTGTTAAAATTTCTCCTTCAAATGAAACTTCTTTTTTAAACTCTTTAACATCATCTTTTTCAAAAATACAAATTTTATTTGGATGAAATTTATCAATTTGTGGTTTTAAATTTTTAAAATCTCTTTTATCTTTTACTGCTAAACTTTCAATTTCAAAATTATGTCCTTGCGTATTTAAATTTGCAATTGCACCTAATGTTTGTGTTCCTATTGAACCTGTTGAACCTAAAATTGATATTTTTTTATGTATTATATCCATATTTTCACCTTTTTTAAAATGTTTTTAATTTTTCAATTACTTCATCAATTATATACTGTGGTGCTGATGCTCCTGCTGTTACTCCAACTAAATTTATTCCTGTAAAATCTATTTGACTTAATTCTTCTGCTGTTTCGATATGATGACTTAAAATAAGTTCTGAACAAAGCTCATATAGCCTATTTGTATTTGCGCTTTCTCTCCCACCAATAATAATCATCATATCTACTTTTTTCGCTAAATCCATTGCTGCATTTTGTCTTTCTTCAGTGGCTAAACATCTGGTGTTTTCTAATTTAACATTTTCTTTTCCAAATTTATTTTCTAAAGCAGAAACAACTTCATCCACATTTTTTTGAGATTGAGTTGTTTGAACTACAACGCCAATTTTTCCTTTGATATCTAATTCATTTACTTCTTTCACTTTTTCAATTATTATTGGATTTTTAATATATGACGCAGCTGCTTTTACTTCTGCATGTTTTCTTTCACCAATTATGATTACCTGATATCCTTGATTTTCTAATTCGAGAGCTTTTTTATGAACTAATTTTACAAAAGGGCATACACCATCAATTAATTCAATGTCTTTATTATTTAATTCCTTAATTATAGATTTTTCTAATCCATGTGCTCTTGAAATTATAATAGATCCATCTTCTACTTCATCAACTGAATTCACTATTTTTGCTCCTTGTCCTTTCATTCTTGCATTAAATTGGTCATTATGAATTAAAGGACCAAAAGTAAATACGGGATTTGTTTTTCTATTTAATTGCTCTTCTAAAAGTTTTGCTGCTCTTGTAACTCCAAAGCAAAACCCGCTTTTTTCTGCTACTGATATTTTCATTTAATCACCTAATTTATTGATTTAAAACTGATGTTTTAATATATTTTAAAGGTATTTTTTTATTTTTAAATTTTATATTTTCTGGTAAATCACCCATACAAAATTCCATTGGATCAATTATACCAAAAACTGTTGGTCCTGCACCTGCCATTCCAATATAATCAAAAGGATTATTAGACTCTCTTAATGCATTCATGATTTCTAAAACTTCATTTCTCCATGGAATATCAGTTAATAAGAAACAGTTACATAATAAATCTATATTAAAAATTCCTGCTTCAAGCATTAATTCAAAATTAGAAAAACCTTCATTAATAGAGTCATGCGGAAGTATATATGCATTTTTATCATAAGCTTCAAATGCAGATTTAGTTTTTGATAAAGGTATATCAATTGTAGGTAAAACTAATACTATTTGATAACCTTGTAGTGCATTAGATTTTATTTCTTTAATAATCTCTCCTGTACCTCCCATATGTGCATAAGGATAATTATATACACAAAATGGAACATCACTGCCTAAACTATGCCCTAATTTTGCTAAATCATTTAATGTATACTTTAAATTATAAAATCTGTTTAATCCCCTTAATATCGCAGCCATATCTGCTGCACTTCCACCTAATCCACCAGATAAAGGTAAGTTATATTCAATTTCCATTCTGATAGGTAAATTTTTTCCTATTTGCTTTTGTAAAAATACTACAGTTTTCCAGCAATTTCCTTCTGGTCCTGTTAATTTACTCATATTAGCTAAAATCCATGGATCTTGTGTATTTATTACGACTTCGATTTTATCTGTTTTAGGTTCAGTAAATACAAATTTATTATGTAATTTTAAAGTTACTGCTGGTGAAGATACTTTATGTAATTTTCTTCCATCTGCTAATTTTTCAACATTTGGATCAAAATTTAAACCTAAATTTAATTTTGCAGGTGCTTGTTCTTCTATTATTTGCATATACTCATCCTCCCACTAATTGATGTTATAAATTATGCTTTAACAACTTATAAACCTTTTGAATAACCTAATTAGTTTATAATTTTTGTTTTACTCTTTCTGCAATTTTTTCAGGGGATAAACCTGTTATGTCCATTAATTCAGGTATTGTTCCCCATTCAATAAATTCATCAGGTATACCAATTCTTGTTATTGTTTTTCCTTTTTCTAATATTATATTATCCTCTAATAATTCTAAAACTGCAGAACCAAAACCACCAGGTAAGTTATTTTCTTCAACTGTAAATACCTTATTGCATTCTTCTATTGCACTCAAAATTAAATCTTTATCTAAGGGTTTAATAAAACGAGCATTGATTACTTTTATTTTCTTTCCTTCTTTTTCTAGTATCTCAGCTGCTTTTAATGAATTATCAACCATTCTTCCAACTGCAATTAAAACTGCATCTGGATTTTTAGTATCTTTTACGATTTCGCCTTTTCCAATTTCTATTGTTTTCATTGATTCTAATTCAACACCAACTCCAGAACCTCTTGGGTATCTTAAAGCAATTGGTCCCTTATATTCTACAGCTGTTTTTAACATATTTCTTAATTCATTTTCATCTTTAGGAGCCATCAAAACTAAATTTGGTATTAATCTCAAAAAAGATAAATCAAAAGTTCCATGATGTGTTGGACCGTCATCTCCTACTAATCCCCCCCTATCCATTGCAAAAACTACATGTAAATTTTGCATACAAACATCATGTATAACTTGATCATATGCTCTTTGTAAAAATGTTGAATATATAGCTACAACAGGGATAATTCCTTCACAAGCCATACCTGCTGCCATTGTAACTGCATTTTGCTCTGCAATACCAACATCAAAAAATCTATGTGGATATGCTTTTTGTAATAAATCCAAACTTGTTCCTGGAGCCATTGCTGCTGTTATTCCAATTATTTTATTATTTTCTGTACATAATTCAACCAATGCTTCTCCAAATACTTTTTGATATGTTGGAGGGGCCGAATTATTTTTTATAAATTCTCCAGTTTCAATATTAAATGGAGACGCCCCATGATATTTTGTTGGATTTACTTCTGCTGGTTTGTAATCTTTTCCTTTTATTGTTTTAACATGAACAATTACGGGCCCTTTAACTTTTTTTGCTTCTTCTAATGCTTTTTCAATTTCTTTAATATTGTGTCCATCAACAGGTCCAAAATATGCAAATCCTAATGTTTCAAAAAATATTTCATCACTTAAAATTGTCAATGCTTTTGATCTAAGATTTCTTGTAATTTCAAGCATTTTTTCATCTTTAATATTATCTAATAAATAATGAATATCCTTTCTAACTTCATTAAAAACTGGAGAATATACTATTTTATTTGTTAATCTATTTGTATATGCTCCAAAAGCACCCACATTAGGAGAAATAGAAATTCCATTTTCATTTAATACAATTATTGCAGGAGTTTTTGTATAACCTAACATATTCATGGCTTCAAATGACATACCCGCAGTTATTGCTCCATCCCCAATTATTCCAATTACATTAAAATCTTCGCCATTTAAATCTCTAGCTAACGCCATACCTAAAGCTGCAGAAATTGAAGTTGAAGAATGTCCAACATTAAAAGCATCATATTTACTTTCATCTCTATTAGGATAACCGCAAATACCATTTTTTTGTCTTAAAGTATGAAAATTATCCCATCTCCCAGTTAATAATTTATGAGAATATGCTTGGTGACCAACATCCCAAATTATCTTGTCTTTTGGTGAATTAAAAACTCTATGTAATGCAATTGTTAATTCTACTGAACCTAAATTAGAAGCTAAATGTCCTCCTGTATTCGAAACAGTTTCTATTATTTTAGTTCTTAATTCTTTTGCCAATAAATTTAAGGTCTCATAACTACAAGATTTCAATCCATTTGGACATTCATAAATTAAATTTTTAATATTATTTTCCATATTAACCACCTATTTAGATTTTATCTAATTCTTCTTTAATTTTTGCTAAACTTATTTCAGTAATTACAATTGGTATTTGTTCTTTTTCTGCTATTTTAATTGCTATCGGATCTACATCTTTTAATTTTTGAAAAACAACAATACTTGGTTTTAATGAAGCTACTCGTATCGCCACCATTGGGCTTCTTCCTGTTGAAACATCTGAAAAAATAAATGCTCTTTCTCCCATTGCACCATATAATCTTGTAAATTGACTAGAAGGTAAATCCATTATTACTTTCAAACTTTTTATCATTGTATACCCATAAATTTTCTTTGATTCAATTAATTCTTCGTTTGCTACAACTTTTCCTTTTATCATTTTTACAAAATCCAATGCACTTATACTTGTTGCAAATTCATGAATTGAAAAATATTCCCCTTCTTTTTCCATTGACTGAGTTAATAAACCAATAACCTTTCCTCCTTTAGAGGTATCAATATCAATAATTGCATCAACAAATCTTTTGATTACAGTAGTTCCTGGAGAAGCTCTTCTATTACTTTCATAATCACTTATCGTAGAAGGCACTATAGATAAATGTGAGGCCAACTCTGCCTGAGTGATCTTAAAAATCTCTCTCCATTTTTTCATTGTTTTTCCAGGACTACGTGATAATACTATCTCTCCTGCTATTTCATTTTTTAATTTATCTTCCATAAAATATTCACTTTATAATTTAACAATAAAACCCTTTAAAAAAGTATCGAACTTGGGTTCAACAAATGACGTAGTTAACGAGAATAAAAAAATTGATAAAATAATCACAATACTATATAAATTTAATAATTCTCTCTTTAAATATTATATGATACTCTTATCAAAAACTATGGTTGATTTTCTCAAAGGAGCTGCTAAGCATACATACCCAAATGAATTTATTGGATTATTAAGAGAAAAAAATGGAGTGATATCAGAAATTCTAATTATACCAAATTCACAAGTTGGAAAAGGATTTGCTTTTTTACGTGATATAATGATCCCAATAGTCTCAGATTCTATTGGCTCAGTACATTCTCATCCTTCTAGAAACAACAAACCTTCAAAACAAGATCTTATTTTTTTTCAAAGAAAAGGAAAAATTCACATAATCATTTGCACACCATATGAAGATAGGGACATTGCTGTTTATGATAAAAATGGAACTCAATTAGATTTTAAAATTATGTAAAATTCATTTGAAGTTTACAGTTATTGGACTTTTTGTCCAATATTATTTAACCATTCTTCTTCTAAAAAGTGTAATTTTCCAGGTATAATAATTATAAATGGAGATTTAATTTCTACACTTTTATTTTTTATCTCATTTAATTTTCCAAATAATATTTTTTTATCTTCGTAACCTATTCTAGATAAGATTAATAATTCAAAATCATCATCAATTAATCCTTGCTTTATTTTTTCTTCCATTTGCATAAAAATATTACAAGCTGTTTTTATATCCATTGCATTTTGTCCATGAAGATCAATAAAAACAAGAGTATGCAGTCCTTTTTGTTTATTATCAAAAATAATATCATAAGTACTTGTTGGTTTATAATTTTCTTCCCAAAAAGTTAAAGTAGCTGATTTTCCAAATTTATATGTTTGCAATCCAGATTCACCTATTGCAGCCGAATAAATCGAACTTGAATGTATTATTTCATATTTTATATTTGCTTTAATACAACTTAAAATTAATGAAATATGTGTTGTTGCTATTAATGGGTCTCCCCCAACTATTAAAGAAATATTTTCTTTTAAAGCATAATCCAAAATTATTTTTTCATTTTCTAATTCTGCTCTTTCTAATTTAATTATTTTTTTGTTTATGATTTTCTTTAAATTTTCTATTGTTTCCTCTGAAATTATGTGTGTATAATGATCTAAAAATATTTTGTCTGATTTCTCTAATATCTCTAAACCACGCAAAGACAAATCTTTTTCATCACATAAACCTAATCCAATCAAATATAACATAAAAACACCTACGCACCTATCAGTACTCTTAATGTATTCCTTACTCCTGGGGCTAATCCCATAACTAATAATATTAATATAAGATAATATTTCTCTTTCAATTCAATTTTTTCTTTTGATAAAATATATGATGCAATAAAAATAATTAATACTTTGATTAAAAAAAAGAAAAAGAAAGAATCTGAACCTAAAATATTTGGTACAACATGCTGTTCACTATAACATCTACCAAATTTAGTGCATACAAATTCTAATTTATTAAATACATCAATAGAAATGAATGTTGCTGCCCCATCTAATGCATGTGCTCCAACCATTAAAAGCATAATTTTATCTAATTTTAATTTATTAAAAATTAAATAAAAAACAAATAGTGTTGCAATTACTAAACTTAAAATTAATACTGGATAAATAGGGTATCTGATCAAAGGCAATAAAATAATAAAAAATGGTAAAAATAGAATTATCCCAATATATTTAAGAAAATCCATTCTTTTAAAAATATGACAAATTACTAAAAAGATAAAAAAGATACTTGCAATTACTAAATAAATACCGGGAGTAACTGTTAAATATCCATAATTTAAGAATTGAGAATCTAAAATAAATTTGTAAATATCAGTAAAAATATTATTATTTACTAAAACATATTGCTGCATAACCCCCGTATCAATTGAATCTGTAATTACCCGCAATGTTGAACCAAAAAAAACAAAGGGTATTAATGAAAAAATCAAGCTTTTATCAATTTTTATTTTATATTTATTAAACGCATGGTATATTAACCAAATAAAAAAAAGAGCTATTAAAGCAAATGTTAAGGTATTAATTAAATTATATCCTTTGTGCAACCAAATATAATCAATAAAATATTCTTTTATAACTTCTTGTATATCCATTTAATCACTTACTTAATGTTTAAAAAAATTAATAAAATAGCCCTATCCGGATTTGAATTCTCCCAACAAGATATCAAAAGTTTCTTTTCTTTTGGTAACGTAGCTTTTCTTTCTTTTTAAAGAAAGAAAAGGTCGTCCGGAGTCTACAGGTCCAGAGCCTGTCATCCTTGACCATTATCCTGCCATACCTAGTTCTTTTCTTTTCCTAGGGTTTCTTTTCTTTAAAGAAAAGAAAGGCTACTAGACGATAGGGCTTTTATTAGAAATATTTTAATATGTGTGCCTTTAAAAAGATATACACGGGCCCATGGTCTAGCGGTTATGACGTCCGCCTTACACGCGGGAGATCGTCGGTTCAATCCCGGCTGGGCCCATTTTACTTATTCTATTAAAAATATTTTCTATTAATAATATTTTGGGGATTAAATGAAAAAAATAATGCAAGAAGATGGAGAAATAATTATACCTGTTTCTAGAACAAAAAATAGAGTTTCATATATCGGAAAAGTAGATTCAGTTGAAAACCAAATGAAAGCAATAGCGAAAATTATGAATTGCCATTCTTCTAAAGGAGCACAAGAAGAGTATATAAAATTAGTAAAATTAAGAAAAGAAAAAGGAGATGAAATAGTTAAAAACAAAATGTGGAAAATAATAGATAATTCTCTAGGTAAAGGACATAATGCAGTAGGAGACCAAATAATCTTTGAATTAGATCTTAAAAATATACCACGGCTTTCTACACTAAGTTTAGCAGCTTACTCAATTGGACATTCACTTATGCAGGTTTCCACAAGATTTGTTCAACATACCCAAGTAGAAATCCCCATTTCAATATTAAAAAATAAAAATGCCAAAATGATATTTTATGAAAGAGTATTAGAGGCCATGGAACAATATAAATATTTATGTACTAAAGACTATTCACTAGAGGATATAATTTTTATTACCCCTTTATATTTACTTACAAACACTAGTCTAACTTCAAGCGCAAGAGGGTTATGGCAACTTTTTACTGAATGGAATTTAGATAGTGCCCCAAACTCAAATAAAAAAATAGCAAACGAAATAAAAAATCTTGTTATTAAAGAGTATGCTCTATTTTTTAGAGAACAAGAAATGAATTATCACCCAACACAATTTTATCCCTCTTCAACTGGATTTTTATTGGAAAAAAATCTTGATTTTGAAGAATTCGTTTTTGAAAAAAAAGATAAAGTTATTATAAGAAAAAATTTATTATCAAAAAATCATTATTTTGAAGATAAAAATACTGAAGCAAGCAAATTTGATGAAATAAGTTTTGGAATTAAAATAGATATTAGTACTATGCATGAATTAATAAGACATAAAACAATAAAACAAAGATATGAACCTTTTGCCCAAGCAGCAGATAGAATAAATAAAATAAATGATATTGAAAATCATTTTTATATCCCCCCAACTTTTAATGAAAATGATAAAAAAATAATTTTATCAATCTATATTTTACTTTTAGAAGGTTATTTTAAATTATTAGAAGCAGGTATCCCTAAAAAAGACGCAATAGGAATTTTACCACACGGTATGATTGTAAAAGCAGAAATCATATTAGATGCCTGGAATTTAATGCATCTTTCGGGAGAAAGATTATGTGCAACAGCAAAACCTAGTTTTAGAGAAATTATGATTGAAATGAAAGAGAAAACAAAAAAAATAAATCCGAAAATTGCAAAATTAATGGCACCAAAGTGTGAACACTTAGGCTATTGTCCAGAAGGTAAGAAAAATTTTCCTTGTATTAAATATTAAAAATAATTTTATAAAGAATATTTTAAGGAAAAGGTAATTGAAGAGTAAATTTATTTATTCCCGTTTTAATCTTTTTAATGAACTTCTCATATTGCCTAAGCATTCTTCATTAGATATAAAATACGTATTAGATACCATCTGTGGTTTTGCCAATGGAATTTTTGGTGCTCTTGAAGCTATATGTCTTACTACTTCGTCTTCAATTCTTAAAAATTCTTTTTGCATTTTTACAACTTCGGCACTTTCTAAACTTAGACTTCGTTTTATTATGGGTTTATTCAATTTTTTGCTGACTTTTACTCTTCTTTTTGTAGACTTATTTTCTACTTTTGCTTTTGCCCTTTTTCTTGGCATAATATATCCTATGAAGAATAAGTATTTAAGCTTAATTGAAAAAATGTTTTTATGTATTTAAATATAATAAAAACACCTAAAGGTAGTATAACAGCTATTTGCGATAAAGAATTAATCAATAAAACCTTAAAAGAAGGAGAAATAATTTTAAATATTAAAAAATATTCTAATTTTTATAAAGGAAAATTAGTTGGAGATAAAGAAATTACAAAGGCAATTAAAGAAGCAGAGCATTTAAATTTAGTTGGTAAAAAATGTATTGAAATCGCAAAAAAAATAAATAAAATAAATGATAAACAAATTTTATATATTGAAGGTATTCCACACGTTCAGATTTATAAACTCTATTTTTAAAACAAACTTTTTTAAACAGAACTAAATAAAACACACCTTTTAATAAAAAATAACTAATAGAGGGCAATCTTATGTTTAAACATAAAACAGTTAGAAAAATAGCTAAATATATAACTTTTACAAGTGTATTAAATTTCAGTACTCCATTAGTTTCAACACTTTATGCTTCACAAATAGAACAAAAAGATGAAGGAAAACCCTTAAAAACACAGAATGTTACAAATAATTTAGGTAATGCTATGACACCAGAATTAAAAAATATACCTCAGGAATTAAATACATTAACTTCGATTTATTTTTTAAAAGATTTAAAAGAAATAATAATTGAAGAATATAAGGAATTAATAAAAACAAAATCAGAAAATGAATCTTTAAAAATACTTATTTATGCAATAATCGAATCTATAAAAAGTAATAATCAAGGAAGTAAAACATATTACGTTACAAAAGACGAATTAAAACATGCACTTGTAGGAACTTATAGTTCTAAAAATGATTTACAAATTTCATTTAATAACTTTGAAAATGAAAAAGAACAAATTTTTAAAAAAGAGGATATAAAAGAAGCAGAAAAAAGAATAAATATATTAAAAACTTTTTGTGAAGATAATGATTTAATCGCCCAACCAAATACAAATTTAAATAAAATACCTGAAAAAGAAATAGAAAAATCAGAAAAAAAGATAAATGTTATCGAAACAAAAGCAGAGGAAGCTATTGAAATAATGAGAAAAATAGTAAATACTCCAGTAGAAGATATTCAAACATTACAAACCCATCTTTCAGAATTTGATGGATTGACAGACGACTATAGAGAAAATGGATATACAGGAGAAAAAGGGAATAGACTTTCAGATTATAAAACCGCCATAGAAAATAAAATTAAAGAACTAATAAAAAATGATCTAGAATTAAGACCTTTAATAAATTTAATTGAAAAAAATGGTTTACAGATATTAGACGAAAGTACAAGAACTACTTTTCTTTCTAATTATAAAAAAACAATACAAGAAACAAATGAAATTGTTAATGATTTCACAAACATATTTTTGAATGAAAATGAAGTAGCAACCATTACTGCAACAAAAACAATTGAAAATTTACCAGAATATTTAAAAACTAATTTGCGGTCAATTATTGATAATACTGAATATACAAATTATGGGACTACAGAACAAACATTTATTTCTAATCTATTTGAAATTTTTGAAAAAACAAAAGAAAAAATAGATGTGGATGATACCCTAACTTTTTCAGACGCTTTAGATCTTGTTTTAAATGAAGATACTTATAGTCCGCATAGTTCTAATTGGTTTGATTTAATTTTCTATGGAATTTATACTGAATATTTAAATGGAACTGTAGAAAACAGAGAAAATGCATTAAATATGCTTAACGACTCAATAAATCAATTAAGAAATTATGGAACTTATTATGCAAATATTGAAAATCCAGAAAAAACAATTGAAGAGATAATTGCAAAAATAGATGAATTAGAAAAAATAGACAAAAATTACCTTGATTATATTTTATCTAAATATTATGGCCAAAATGGAGAATTATTAGAAAGTGTATTGGATATAAAATTAAAAGGAGAAAACACCTTAGATAAATTCAAAAATGCATTATTAATAATAGAAAATGATAAAGAAAAAGAGTATTATAATAAATGGATTAATCTTGTATCTACAAATCCAGATCTTGCTATAACTGCTATAAGTCAAAGACAATTTATTTTTGATGAAACTGAAACTTCTATTTTATCAAGAAGAGAATTTGATGCATTCAGTATGATCGCTTTGAGTAAAGCATATGAAGAAAGTGAAGTTTTACAAAATTTAAAAGAGGAAGAATATCTAAGTTTAATCGCATATTCAATAAGATTTCCCCCTTATTATTCAATACTATTATTTGAAAATCATAAATTAATTGATTCTATATTTTCACAAATAAGCAATCACTCAGAGCAAATAAATATATTAAATATAATTGACCAGCATATTCAAGATATTTATATATTTAGTAGTAATGATAAAAGAATTGAAAATATCAAAAAATACCTTTCAGCAGATATAAAAAAAATAAGTGGAACTCTAGCAACTAATCTTGAAGGAATGTATTTAGAAACTGGAAATGAAATAAATATCAAAAATCAAAGAGAAACAATAAATACTGAATATGTTGGGGATGTATATAATCAATTTAATCAATTTTCAATGTTTAGTGTAGGATTAGATATTTCTCAAGATGCAATATTTAACAATAGACAAGGTATATTATATCAAAAAGGAAATGTTAGAACATATATATCAAATCCAAGTTTCTTAGAATCTAGACTACAATTTAGAAATAGTTCAGATAGAATAATTTCTGGTCTTTATGCTAAATATTATGAAATAATGTCTACAAAAGAAAAAATGAGTTTTGACAGAGTAGTTGTAGAAGGTAAGTTAGACGAAAGATATGGAACCTGGAATGACTATGAAACTGGTGGAAATGTTTATCTTTCTGGACCAAAAGGGGAAACATTAAGAAGTTCAATTGATAAAAATAAAAGAACCACAAATTGGGATAATATAGGAGCAACAGAAACAATAGAAGAAACAGATTTTTCATTAAACGCAAATAATGCACATATGGGTGCTTTAGATTTTACTAAATTTTTGTTTGATTTAAATGAGGATTTATTATCAAAAGGAGAAGATGGAATTTTAGAAATATCTCAATATGATATTAGAAGTAATTTAGATTTAATAGCAAATGTGGGGCAAGGTAATTTTTCAATTCAAGGAATATTAGATAATTCAATAGATACTGAAAATAATACTGATTCAAGACTAAGATATCTAAATACTTACATAAGATACGGAGCTGAAAAAACAAATTGGATAAAAATAAAAGTAGATGTAGAAAAATTAGAAAAATATATGGAAACTAATGAATTTAAAGAAAAATATCATATTTATCAGGAATCAATGAATTATTTTAGTAATATAGGAATTCATTTAGGAACTGAAAGTATAGGAACAAAAGAAATTCAAGAATCAACAAATACAGAATTTGCATTAGGATTTTTTATAAGTGGTGAAATCCCAATAACAGAAAATACAAAAAGTGCAGGATTAGTAATTTCAACAAAAGAAGGAGAATATAATATCTCTAGTTCAATAGAAAGAAAGGACGTTCATGTGTTTAGTGTTGGAGCATCAAAAATATCAGATGAAGAATTTGAATCTTATTCAAGCCTTGTTTTAAATTCTGATAATAAATTAACATTCAAAAAAGATATTGAACCAGATATAACTGAAATATCTTCTGAATATTTACTTAAAGATAAACTACGTGCATTATCTTACTTCCAAACTAGAGAAAATCAAGGAGTATCTGGTGGTGGAGCTGGTGTTTCAACTAAATTTTTAAATTCTGGAATACTCTATGAATATTATGAAGAAATGAATAATTTAAATTGGAAAGTATCTGGAAGTTTAAAATTAAATATTAAAAATACTAAATATATATCAAAAACTTTTGCTTTAGAAGAAGAAGGAAAAAGAGAGTACGGAACAATCCATTCATTTTCAAATGAAAAATTAGAATTTAGAATATTTGGAAAAATATCTGAGGAAATATCAAAAAACACAAATCTTTTAAGAACAAATAAAGCAGAAGCGTTTTTAAATTATTTAGAAACTTTAGAAATTAAATATTCAAATTACGTTCAAAATTTAAAAACATTAAAACAAAATAATAGTGATAATTATATTCCAACAAAAATGCAATATGAACAAGAATTAGCAAATGATTTCAAAAGTTTAGTAAGTGCTTTACGTTCATTTGATATTGATGTCTATGGAAACGCACCCCAACAATTAGGCATTCAATTCATAGATAAAAAAAATCAAACAAACATTATGATAACTTTTAAATCCACAGATTACGAAGATCCTGAAAATGAAACGATAAATAAAAGACTATTTCTAAGTGGGATAACTGGAGTAAATACAAAAGCAGGGGATTTTTCATTAATGCTTGGAACATTTGTAGATAATAAAAATGTAAATAATATGAATCCTGAAGAAATATCTAATTTAGTAGGTTTAAAATACCAAAGACCAAAATTAACTTTATCTTTATATGGAACCAATATAAACAAACAAGAAGCAGAAAGGGGATATGGGGCAGGTTTAAGTTTAAATTTATCAAAAGATTCTAATAAAAAATTAAATTTAGATTATTTAAGAATAGAACCAAACTTATGGCATATAGAAACAGCAATAGGTGATGATAGAAATTCAGTTTTATTTGATTATGGAAAAATTAGAGATTTAGAATATCTCGGTATGGGGGGAAAACTAACAATAACAGAAAGAATTGCATTAGAAGGTTTAATTAATTGGTCAAGAAATAGTGATGGAAAGAATTTTAGAACATTTGAAGCAGATGTAACAGGTTGGTATACTTTTGGAAAAAATTCAAGGGTAGGTTTAAGTTTAAATGAATTAGAAATAAAAGGAAAAGATATGGAAGAAACTGTATTTGAAGGAAGAATTAGATTCGAAACCTCTTTTTAAATCATCTCAAAAAATCACATCAATAAATACGTGATTTTTTAATCTTAGCAAAATTCACTAATTTTGCTTCTCAAAAAATCACATCAATAAATACGTGATTTTTTAATCTTAGCAAAATTCACTAATTTTGCTTCTCAAAAAATCACATCAATAAATACGTGATTTTTTAATCCTTTTCCTCCTAATTAAAACTATGTATTCTAAAGACATACAAAAAATATTAGATAAACAAAAAATTGAAATTGGAGATTCAATTGAAATCATACAACCTTCTAATAAATTTGAAGGTCTACTAATGCCTAGACCTGAATTAGGAAATCAAGAATGTATTGTATTAAAATTAAATAATGGGTATAATATTGGAATAAAAATAAATGAAAAAGACCATATAAAATTATTAAAAAAATCAGAAAAACAAAAAGAAATAAAGGATAAAAAAGAAGAAAAAGGAGAGATAACTCTATTGGGTTGTGGAGGAACTATTTCTTCAAAAGTTGAATATAAAACAGGTGCAGTTTATCCTGCTATTTCTCAAAAAGAATTAATAAATAATTTTCCAGAAATTAAAGAGATTACAAGTATTAATACTAGAAATGTTTTTTCTTTACTATCCGGCGATCTAAATCAAAAACATTGGGAGATAATAGGAAAAGAAATTGAAAAAGAGTTAAAAGAAAAAACAGAAGGAATAGTTATTTCACATGGAACAGATACTATGCATTATACAAGTGCTGCATTATCATTTATGTTTCAAAATTTACCAATACCTATAATTTTAACCGGAGCACAAAGAAGTTCTGATAGGGGCTCAAGTGACGCAAAATTAAATTTATTATCTTCACTAATGGCTGCAAAATCAGATTTTTCAGGAATAGGAGTATGTATGCATTCTAATTTAAATGATAATTTATGTTATGTCCATAATGGAACAAGAGTTAGAAAAATGCACACTTCTAGGAGAGATGCGTTTAAATCAATAAATCAACTTCCATTAATAAGAATTGATTATTATGAACATAAATTAGATGCAATAAATGAATACCCAAAAAAGGATAAAAATAGAAAACCCAAAATAGATTTAAAACTAAATGAAAATGTAGGATTGATATACATACACCCAGGTATAAAACCTAAATTTATTGAAAAACTATCTGATTATGATGGTCTTGTTTTAATGGGGACTGGATTAGGACATACATCAACAAATGCATTTAATGATAAAAATTCAAAACCAATAATAAAAGAAATTCAAAATTTAATAAAATCAAATATTCCAATTGTAATGAGCCCGCAAACAATATATGGTAGATTAAATCTTAATACATATACATACGGCAGACAACTTAAAGAAGCTGGGGTTATTGGAGATTTATGTGACTGGACACCAGAAACTGCATTTGTAAAATTATGTTGGGTTTTAGGACATGAAAAGAAATTAAATAAAATCAAAGAAGAAATGGAAACAAGTATGGCAGGAGAAATATCTACTAGGAGTGTTGTTCTATGACAAACGAGAAAAACAAACCAAAATTAAAATGTGGAATTGAAATTCATCAAAGATTAAATACACATAAACTATTCTGCAATTGCCCTTCAATAGAAGGAAAAGAAATTAATAAAAAATATAAAAGAAAATTACATATAGTTAAAAGTGAAATTTCTGAAATAGATAAAACTGCACAATTTGAAAAAGAAAAAAATAAATTTAATGTATATGAATTTTATCCAAACTCATGTTGTGAATTAGAAATAGATGAATGCCCTCCTTTAAAATTAAATAAAGAAGCATTAGATATTGTACTAGAAGTTGCGTTAGCCTTAAATTCAAACATATTAGATGAAATACATTTTATGAGAAAACAAGTTATAGATGGATCAAATACTTCTGGATTTCAAAGAACAGCCATTATATCTTTAGGTGGTTTTGTTGAAACTTCAAAAGGTAAAGTAAATATAGAAACAATTTGTTTAGAAGAAGAAAGTGCAGGAATAGTTGAAAAAAAAGATGATGAATCTGTATTTAGATTGGATAGATTAGGAATTCCTTTAATTGAAATTGCAACTGCTCCAGATATAATTGATGAAGAACATGCAAAAGAAGTTGCAGAAAAAATAGGTATGATTCTTAGAATAACTGGAAAAGTTCAACGAGGATTAGGTACTATAAGACAAGATATCAATATCTCCATCCCAGAAGGGAATAGAGTTGAAATAAAAGGAGCCCAAGAATTAAATTTGATTCCAAAATTAATTATCAATGAAGTTGAAAGACAAAAAAATTTAGCAACATTACTTAAAGAGATAAATAAAAAAATAGATGTTAAAAAATTGGATTCACCAATCGCAGACGTTACTGAAATATTTGAAGAAACAGAATCAAATATGTTAAAAACTGCTATTAAAAAAGGAGAAAGAATACTTGCTATAAAATTAGAGAAACATAAGGATATTTTAGGAACAGAATTGCTTTCAGGAATAAGATATGGTACTGAATTATCTCAATACGCAAAAATGGCAGGTGTAAAAGGAATAATTCACTCAGATGAAAAATTAGAAAAGTATAAAATAAATGATGAAGAAATTTTTCAAATAAAAATAACCTTAGATATAAAAAAAGAAGATGCTTTTGTATTAGTCGCAGGACCTGAAAAGATTGCAACGATTGCATTAGAAAAGGTTTTAGAAAGAGCAAAAATGGACCAAGTACCATTAGAAACAAGAAGAGCAGAACAAGATAAAACTTATTTTATGCGCCCAATTGCAGGAAAAGCAAGAATGTATCCAGAAACAGATATTCCTCCTCAAATAATTAAAGAAGAAAGACTAAAAATAATTAAAGAGAAAAAGGGAAAAGGATTGGAGGATACAGAAAAAACATTAGAAAAATTATTAAATAAAGATTTAGCTAAAAAAATGATAAAATCAAAAAACTTAAAATTATTTATGAACTTAGTTGAACAAGGATTTGATCCTAAATTAATTGCAAATACATTAGAACAAACTATAACTGAACTCAAAAGACAAAACTTTAATACTGAAAATATTACAGATAAAGAAATAACACAATTATTTCAAGAATATAAAAATAATCAATTTGCTAAAAGTGCAATTGGAGAAATATTAAAATATATGTGTGAAATAAAAGATATAAAAACAATAATAAAAAAATATAAATTAGAAAAAATAACTGGAAAAGATCTAGAAAAAATAGTTAAAAAAGAAAAAGAAATTGGAGAAATAATGAAAAAATATAGATTAAATGTAGAACCTGAAGAGGTTCAGATAATTTTGAATAAAAAGGTGTAAAAATGGCAGTAATAACAATATCCTTTGAAGAATTAAAAAAATTTGTTAATATAACAAAAAAACAAGCAATTGAAAAATTACCTTTATTAGGAGTACCTACTGAAATTGATAAAGAAAACGAAGATAAATTAATATTGGAAATAACTCCAGACAGACCAGATTTATTAAGTGTCGAAGGTATTGGCAGATTATTAAATAGTTATTTTTATAAGAAAAATAAAGAGTACAACGCGGAAAAATTAAATGAAGAATATAGACTTTCTATTGATGAAAATGTTAAAGAAGTAAGACCATATATTGCAATGGCAGTTATTAAAGGAATAAAAATTGATGAAAATGTATTAATTGATCTTATGCAATTACAAGAAAAACTGCATAATACTATTGGGAGAAAAAGAAAGAAAGTTGCAGTAGGAATTCATGATTTAGATAATATCTCTTTTCCTTTAAAATATTCTGCGTATGATATAAAAAAATCTCCTAAATTTATTCCATTAGAAAAAAATAAAGAAATGAATGCTGAAGAAATATTAAAACATCATGAAAAAGGTATTTCTTATGCACAGTTGGTCTCAAATAAATGTGTAGTAATCACAGATTCAAAGGAAAAAGTACTGAGTTTTCCTCCAATAATAAATTCTGAACTGACTAAATTGACTACAAATACAAAAAACGTTTTAATTGATGTGACCGGAACACAAATAGAAGCAGTAACTGATGTTTTGAATATTATTGTATGTAATTTAATTGATAGAAAAGGAAAATTATATGAAATTAAAATAGGAAATAAAATATATCCTAATTTAGAAATGAAAAAAATGAAAAATCCGCAAAAACAAGCAGAAAAAATATTAGGTAAAAAAATAACAAAAAAAGAGATAAAAGACGGACTAGAAAAAATGGGATTCAAGGTAAAAGGAAATTCCGTATACATTCCACCTTATAGAACAGATATTTTAGGAGAAATTGATTTAATTGAAGATATCGCTATTTCAATGGATTATAATTCTTTCATTCCAGAACTACCTAATTTTTTTAGTATTGGAAACAAAAAACCAGAACATGAAGCAAATTCTGTTTTAACAGGTTTAGGATTTAATGAAGTATTCACATGGACTTTAAGTAATGAAGAAAAAATTCAAAAAACAAAATTGGATTATCCAAAAATTATAAAAATTGAAAATCCATTAACAAGAGATTTTACTATAATAAGACCAAGTATCTTACCCAATCTTCTTGAAGTTTTTGCAGAAAGCAAAAAAGAAAAAATGCCCCAGAGCATATACGAAATTGGAGTTGTAGCCAATCCTGAATTAAAAAATGTATTAGCTGGTGCAATGACAAATTCAAAAATAGGTTTTACTGAAATAAAATCAGTTATTCAAGCATTAATTAAAATTATGGATGGAAAATATGAAATTAAACCATCAGAGGATAAAATATTTATAACAGGAAGAAGCGCAGGAATTTGGAAAAATGGAAAAAAAATAGGAATGTTTGGGGAAGTTTATCCAGAAGTTTTACTTGACTTTGGATTAGAATGCCCCGTAGTTGCTTTTGAAATAGAAATCTAATTTATCTCTTTTTTTTATTTGTTATTATATTAATTTCATATGCAATTACTATTAATATAATAATAATTATCAAAAGAACAAAGGGATTTTTTAAAATTTCCATTATATCAAAATCATTAGTATTTGAATCATCAATAGAATTTGTTATTGGTGAAACTTCAACTTCTTGAGTTTCATCTATATTTTCTAAAATTATTCCTTCTAATTCTTCAGGTATCTGTTTACTTCCAATTAAGAATTTATCTGAAACAAATAATGCAGGAACTCCAGAACTGGATTTACCATAATTACTTAAAAATTCTTTAAATAAAATACCATTATCTTTATTATTATAAATTTCATATTTATTTATAACAATCTTACCTTCATATTTAATTTCTAAGTTATCTAAAGTTGGTTTAACTTTAGCACAATGTGGACAAGTTTCACCATAGAAATAATTAATTTCTAAAACTTCTGCAAAACTTATTGAAATTAATAACAAAATCAATAATATAAAATAATTCTTCATTTTCTCTCCTCCTAATTTTTATAAAAATTACTTATAAAACTATTTTCTACGTCTTCTTTTAAAAGACTTTCTATTTCGTTCTTAAGGATTAAAATCGATTCTTTAAACCTGGTGTCTTCCTCCCCTATTTCTTTAATAAATCTAAAAACTTTTTCTTTTCCAAATTTTTTAACTAATAAGAATAATTCATTTATATTGGCATTTTTTATTCCAATGTATGAATTACTATCAAACATCAATATTATTTCTTTTATCTGTTCTTTAATACTCATTTTATTTACATACTTTTCCATATAATAATACTATCTTTTTCTATTTAAAATAGTTTCTACTGCCTTTTATTATCTTTTATTTTTATCTTCTATAAATTTTTTAAAAGATCTATCATATGTCGCTTCTGTTTCTTTTGAAAAACAGCATGCTGGAAGCTCATTTCTTGATAAATGATATTGAATACATTCACAACATTTTCCTTTTCTTGGGCATCCTGGATAAGTACAATTACATTTCTGTAAATTATGTTTAACATTCTGACATTCGTTCATAAGAATCAACTTCAAGTCTTTCACAAATTATTGGTTCAATATTATTATTAATAAACTTAATAAAATCATCTTCTGTTTTAAGTGTGTTTTCTACTTCTGTTTCTCCAATTCTTTTTCTAATAGTAGCAGACAGTCTATTATCTCCTTCTAATATTAATTTAATAAGACAATCATCTACTGTAAATACAAATGGAAGTTCGGAACAACCAGCAAAACCAAATTTATTTATAATTTTTTCATTTTTATTATTATCAGACAAAACACCACAGATATGTAATGTATTAGCTTCAAATATATAAGTAACTTTAAACAAAATCCTCTTATTGTTTATTTTAGCAGAAAAACATTCTCTTAAACTTAATAGTGGTTTTTTTGTTTCAAAAGAAGGTGGGACAGAATAACCTAATTCTTTCATAATTCTTTCTATTGCTTTTGAATGATACTCCATCCTCTTTACCTAAATAATAAAACAGCTTGGGATTTTTAAATCTTATGTTTAAAAAAGCAAAATTGAAATTGCGATTATCGCCAATACCATAGCTAATATTTCTTTAACAGAGAATACATCTCCAAATATAAAAATTGATAAAACAGCTAAAAATATGGTGCTTAAACTAATAACTGCCATTACTAAAGCTACTTTTCCTTCTTCTAATGCTTTAAGTGTAGATACAAAACCAGTCAGAGTAAATATTATTAAAAAAACAACTAAAATTAAGAATGAAATATTTAAATTGGATATTTTTGCTTTTATATTTTCCAAATTAATTTCTCCTATTTCATTAACTATTTTTTTAAGAACTATATTAGCAAATGTAAATAAAATCATTGCTGCTACTGCAAATATAACCCATTTCATTTTTTTACACCTTATTATCTAATTTATTTTATACTTTAAATTTCAATTTCCATTTTATCTTCTGATAATATTATATTTCCATTGTAATATTTATTAATTGTTCCTTTTATGTCTGTTTTTTGAACTTTTGGATAAAAATGAAAAAGAACTAATTTTTTAGGGTTTGTTTTTTGTGCAATCTTTCCAACTGCTGTTGGATTTAAATGAACACGGGGGGGATACTCATCTGAAAAAGCGCACTCTAATAAAAATAAATCTACATTTTTAGCAAATTTTCCTAAATTATTTTCTAATTCTCCATCATATCCAGTATCTCCAGAATAAACTAAAGTTTTGTTATTATGTTGTATTTTAAATGCTCTGCTTTCTTCTTTATGTTTTACTTTTATTGCTGAAATTTTAATATTATCTAATTCAATATCTCCATCATCTATATTTGTAAAAACTATTTTATCTCCTGCATTTGTTTCATTATCAAATGTTTTTATTAAATTATTATAAAAAGTTTCAAACTCTTTTGATGCAAATATAACCATTTGAATATTTTTATCTTCATTCAAATATTTATTATTTTTTAAAAGAAATAATAAATAAATCAAATCTAATGAATGATCTGGGTGAAAATGAGATAAAAAAAGATAATCAATATCATTAATTGTTTTTCCTAATTCTAATAAGCGCTTTATTGATCCTGGACCAATATCTAATAATGCATTTTTACCATTATCAAATTCTAATAAAAAAGACGGCGCGTTTCTCTTTAAATCTAAAATAGCAGTGCCTGATCCTAAAATTGTTAATCTCATTTAAACACCTTTATATATTGAATATTTTTTCTTTAAAACAGCAGCCCAATATCTATCTCCATACGACCAATGCCACCATTCAGTTGGATAATTTATAAATCCTGCTTTTTTCATTAGTTTTATTAATAATTTTCTATTTTCCTGTGCCTTCTTAGAAATTTCTCTTGAATTGGTTGCTGTTTTTGTTTTAAATTCTCCTAATTTTGTCCCCATATCTAATAATCTTCCTTTTGAATTAAGAATTGAAACATCTACTGCCCCTCCTGTTGAATGTGGGGGAACAATATCCAAAGGAGCCGCTGCTTTACTTGCTTCTTGTTTTATTTTATTTTTATTCCAAGTTGGATTTTCTTTTTTAACCTCATTACAAGCAGCTTGAAAAGCTTTTTTCTGAGATTTCAAAGACCTATAACCACATCTTAATAATATTTTATAACCTTCAGGTAAATTTTTTTGAACGAAACATAATTTATTAGCAACTGTTTCTCTTACAAAACCTGCTCTTTTTGCGTACCATTCTCCTTCGTTTTTAATATATGTTGGTGGCCTTACAATTATTTTAGGACAAAATTTCTGTATATTAATTAACTTTTCTCCATTGTCTTTTATAGGAATTTTCTTTAATTCAGAGTCTGGTATTAGTTTCATTTTTTTCCTCTTTTAAATTAAAATGTTTTATTATTTTCATTGCTGTTTCTTTTGCAGAAACGTAAGAATTATCAATTTCTAAACTTTCAACAAAATCTATTTTAGTATAATAATCATATGTTTGTAAATCTTTTAATAAAACTGTTTCCTCATTTATTTTTTTGTATTCTTTTCTAGATTCAGAATTAACTCTTTTGATTAATTCATCTTTATTACTATATAAATGTACAAAATAGATCTGTCCATTATATTTTTTAATTATGTTATATATATTATTTACAAATTCCTTATCTTCACTTGGGGCATAACAAAAAGTAAAAATGATATTTGCGATATCCTCTTTAGCGATATGCTCTATTATATCTAATCTTAATTTTTCAAGAAGTTTCATAAAATTTTTAGATCTAAAAGGAAATAAAGATTTTACTAAATCAACAGTTAAATGATTATGAAATAATTTAAAATCTGTTAATTTAGCTATTTCTTTTGCAACAGTTAATTTTCCCACTGCTGGTGATCCATAAATAAAAATCATTTTCATATAAAAAATAAAGATAAAAAGAAATAAAAAATGGAGTATTAAATACTTTTTCTTGTTATTCCTTTTATTCTGTCAAAATGCTTGTCTTCTGAAACAATAATATCAATACCATATTCAAACATGAGGGCAAGATGAATAGAATCTGCAGGTTTGAAACCAAGTTCTAAATAATTACCTACTTTTAAAGCAACATTTCTATTCATATCTAATATTTTAAGATTGGGTATTTTAAGAAATGCTTCCCAATATTCTTTTAATTTTTTTCCTCCTCTGTTTTTCATTATTACCCAGATTGCTTCATCGAAAGATAGAATACTTGTACTCGCAGAAATTCTATTATCATTTAAGTCTGAAATTATCTTTCTTGCTTTTTTGCCTTTTTCCTGATTATTCAAAACAGCATGAATAAAAACATTTGAATCAAGATACATCTATATTACACCTCTGCATCTTTTTAGTAATTCCTTCTTCACGTGCTGTTTTTATCAATTTTTTAATCTCTTTTTCAGAAACATTTGCTTCTTCAGCAAATTTTTCCATTTCTTTTACTACATCTGTCTCTTTTTCAATATATACTCTATCCTCTTCAATTTTGAAAACTACTTTTGAACCTTTTGATAAACCAAACATCCTTCTTATAAATGCAGGAATAACTACTAACCCATTAGCATGAATTTCTCTTACTTCCATATAAAAACCTCCTTATGTCATTTATCTTAAAGTACATACTTTAAATTATCTTAAAGTACATATTTAAAGGTTTGTATGGGGTTAGTCTGTAATCCCTTTTTCAGAAACTGTGAAAACACATTCTGCATCTGGCATTGAAGGCGAATCAACTAATCTTGCAACTCTTTTATCTCCCTTACTTCTTCTTAAATATACTCTATATGTAGAAGCGTGAGCCAAAACATGTCCTCCAATAGGAATTGTTGGATCTCCAAATAAAATTCCTGGATTATCCATTACTTGATTTGTTATTATAACTGCTAGATTATTAGCATCTGCCAATTTCTGCAGTGTATGGATATGTGTATTTAATTTTTGCTGTCTTTCACTTAAAGAGCCTCTTCCAGAATAATCAGATCTAAAATGAGAAGTTAAAGAATCTATAATTAATAACTTAATATTATTATGTTTAATTAATTCATCTGCTTTTTCCACTAATATCATTTGGTGATCTGAATTAACTGCTCTTGCTACATGTATATTTCTTAATACTTCTTCAGGATCCATTCCTTGAGCTTCTGCTATTTGAGTTATTCTTTCAGGCCTAAAAGTATTTTCAGAATCAATAAATAATACTCCACCTTCTAATCCTCCTTCTTCTTTTGATTTTTGAACAGTTACACTAGTTTGAAAACCTAGTTGTGAATTATGGAGCCACAGTGGTTTTAATCCGCCTATAAAATTATGTGTTCCTTCAACATGAACATCATATATATTTCCTTCATATTCATTATGATTTACTTCTACTATTTTTTCCCAAGCAATTGGTTTATTTGCAAGTATTTCAAGTGTTTTCATATCCCTTTTTAATTCATCATCTGTTACTATTTTATTAATCATTTGTTTTAATACGTCTGCAATTGGTTCTTTTATATCCTCTGGCATATTTCTAGTCATATAATTTTGGAAAGTTGATCTCTTAATTTTCATTTTTTGTCTTATATCTGAAGTTTTAAAAGGCAATTCGTTAAACCAAGAAAGCAATTCCCCATATTCTTTATTAATTATTTTTTCTTCTATCTCTCTCATATTTCTTATTTTAACTAAATAATGCTCGTATGCTTTTTGGCAAGTATCTTTTGTAACTACTCCTGTAACTGGAGTTTTAGCGATATAATTCCAAAATAAAGAAAATAATTCTTTTTTATAAAATCCTTTTTTAGAATAATTGCCATTTCTTCTTCTACTTCCCGAAAGTTTATTATGTACTCTCTTTAAAATGACAGAAAAATATTTTGTTGGGATTCCATGTGTCTCTGCTTTAGAAAATGATTCTAACTCTCCAGTATTTTTAACACTTTGTTCAAGCAATTGTTTGAATTTATATTTACTTATATTATCAGTAACAAATACTCTATAATATTTGTTTCTTCTCATAGATAGTGTTGATTTTATTCCCAACCTTGCTAATAAATATAATAAATCACTAGCTAATTTTTTAGATGCGGTACAAAAACTTATTGAATTATTAATACATCCATCTCCATCAAGATATCCACTTAAAAATGCAGCTATTCTTTGTTTATCTGCATTTAGTACATTCTTAGGAACATATTTTGTAAAAGAATTTGTATCTGCTAATCCTCCTAACACTCTTTTAGTATCTTTATATAACAAGATTCTTTTTTTACTATCATATGTTCCTTTTTTTCCAAATTTATTTTTGAGAAAACTTTGCACTTTATCCACTATTTTTTCATCAAAATTTGTAATACTTAATGGATTGGCAGTTCCTTCTGCTACGAAAACACCAAGAAAATATGCTTCTTCTTCACTAATTTGATTACTTGCAGTAGTATAATCAAATCCTTGAGGAGTTGCTATATAACTTCCTTTTTTCAAATCACCAAATGGTACCCATTTCAATCCTTGTTCATCAATAGTTAATAAGGGATGATTGAGTGTTAATTCTAAACTAGAACCTCTATTTGTTTTCAATGACCAAATCTCATTAATTTTCTCTTTATACATCTCAGTTACTTTACTTTTTTTAGGCTTTCCAGAAGCATCTAAACTCATTACCCAAATATCTCTTTTAGGTTTAGTTATAACTCCTTCTTCATAAGGAACTTCTTCTGTTTTGTATTTTTCATATATCTCTTCTATTTCATTAATATATGGTTCATGACTATTGAAAAAGAAAACAGGAGTATTTTTTGAAACACATTTTCCAGAACCAAATTTACCATAAAATTCTGTAATAGCCATTGTCTCTATTCCACCACCTAATAAATTATCTAACTCTTCTGAACCTGTTGTTATTTTTTTAATGTCTCTTCTTCTTTCCATAATCATATCCGCTGTTTCAAAACCCATTTCTAAAGCATCTCTTGCTCCAGCTATTGTTTTTTTAGCTGTTTCTACTCCTAATCCAGCTACTTCTCCTAATTCATGGGGGGAAGCAACAGCTATTTTTTGAATATCATAACCTGCATCTTCTAATTTTTTAGCAGTAGCAGGGCCTACCCCAGGTAAGTCCTTTAATTTTTTAGTAACTACAATATCTGTCATATAATCACCTTATTCATTTTTGAAAACTAAAAGTCTCAAATCACCTATTTTTAAGGTATAAAATTCCTTGCCTGCTTTTGAAATGTTTTTCCACATTGCACCTACGTTTCTAAAATTTGTTTCTCCTTCTTGGTCTTTATCAATTTGTACAATTCTAAAATCTGGTTTTGTACCCTTTTTTTGTGAGTCCTCAGACTCAAAATCAGATATATTTTTTTTCATACTTATCTTCCTCCGCACGCGCTCTTTAAGAGCGCTCCGCTAAATAATATTATGTTGCGATTTGTTTATAAAGGATTTCAAAGAGTAGTTTTCCGGATGTTTATGAAGTAAAATTAATTTAAAATTACTTGAATTTCTTTTTTATCTGCAAATTTGGGTATAGTCAAATTTGTTGAAACATTCGCAGTTTCAGTTTCTAAAAATATATTTATTATCGTACCCTTTCTTAAATTATTCATTATAATTTTTGAATTTTTTGTATTTTTAAGGAAAGTTTTAACTTTATGAATAGAAGTTAAAGCAGAATTATTTTTCAATAAAATATAAAAAAATTTAGAAGCATTCGTAAATTCTAAGCCTACAATTTCCCCTTTTTTATTTAAATCAATATCAAAATTACCAAATTCTAAAGTAAAAATAGATTTATTTTTTGCATTAAACAAAAATAAATTATCATTATTTCTATCATAATCAACATTAAATTTTACCATATCTATCTACCTTTTTTTGAAGTTTGTTATTTATTTTCATTACAGATTTTAATTCTATATATTTATTTATAATAATAAATGTTTTATATGTTGTCCTATGATTTTTTTTAAATCTACATTGATATCTTTCTTTATTTTTTGGATGTGGAGGATCAATTATAAATATTTTATTTATTTTTTCATCTTTTAATTTCTCCAATAAATTTTCTAAATTTATGTCCCTTTGTTTTGCTCTTAATATTGCGTGCCCATCTATAATTATTTCTTTTGATTTAAGTTTAGAAAGTAATTGTTTTTCTGAATTCATATTATTTTATATTACTTATTATTTTTATAAAGGATTTTAAAGAGTAGTTTTCCGGATGTTTATGAAGTAATTTATTGTAATACCCAAGGCTTTTTTCCTGAATTCCAAAGTTCTCTTGCTGTTAAAACATCTTTATATGTTCCAATATCCATCCAAAAACCAGGGTGTTTATATGCCATAAGCTCATTTTCTTTTGCTAATAAAGGTAAAGTTGTTTTTGATAAATCTTCTCCTTCTTTTAAATAATCAATAACTTCTTTTTTAAGTACTAAAAATCCTGCGTTTATCCAATCATCTAATTTTGGTTTTTCTTTAAATTCTTGTATTAAATTTGGATTATTTATATTAAATTTTAAAACCCCAAAAGCAGAATATGGTTGAACTGAAGTTAAAGTTGCTTTTTTATTATGATTTAAATGAAAATTATATAACTCTTTTACATTAACATTAGCTAAATCATCTCCATATGAAACCATTATATTATTGAAATTTCCTGCTAATTTAGAAGCTTTTAAAATTCCTCCGCTTGTATTTGTTGAATAAGATTCTTCTGAAAATTGTATTTGCCAATCTTTAGGATAATCATTAAATTTAAACCAGTCAATAATCTGTTCTTTCATATGTCCAACATGAACAATAAATTCATTAAATCCATAATGAGAATACATATTCATTAAATGAATTAAAAGAGGTTTTTCACCCACTTCAATTAAAGGTTTTGGAATTTCATGTGTTAATTCTAATAAACGAGTCCCTTTTCCTGCACATAAAAATATTACTTTTGGTTTTTCCATAAAAATATATACTAACCAAATATTTATAAATTAAAAGATGCAGAATAAAAACAAGGTTTTTTAGATGATAGAATATTTACATATTAAAGACGTTCAAAAAGAAGAGATGATTGATAAAACAGTTACTTTGCGCGGTTGGGCATATAGAACTAGAGGAAGCAGTGCAATGAGATTTATTGTTTTGCGAGATTCAACAGGTATTATACAATGCACAACAATACAAAAAGAAGTTGATGAAAAAACATGGAAAAGCGCAGAAGAATTATATGTTGAAAGTTCTTTTACTGTTAAAGGGATAGTAAGAAAAGATGACAGGGCACCAGGAGGTTATGAATTAACTGTTAAAGAATTAGAACCTATTTGTATTGGAGAACCTTTTCCAATTGCAAAAGATTTATCCCCCGAATTTTTAGCTGATAAAAGGCATTTATGGTTAAGAAGCCAAAAAATGACAGCAATATTAAAAATTAGAAGCACTGTTTTTGATGCTATTCATGAATATTTTAGAAAACAAGGATTTTATGAATATCATTCCCCAATATTTCAGGCAGTTCAATGTGAAGGAGGATCTACTTTGTTTTCAGTAGACTACTTTGGAGATGATAAAGTATTTTTAGCACAAACATGGCAATTATATGCAGAACCTGCAATATTCTCTTTAGAAAAAATATATACAATTTCTCCATCATTTAGGGCAGAAAAATCAAAAACTTCGAGACATTTAACAGAATATTGGCATGCTGAAATGGAAGGTGCTTGGTTTACATTTGATGATGTTATCTCTCATGGAGAAGGAGTAATAAAATATATTGTGAAAAAAGTTCTTGAAGAAAGAAAAGAAGAATTAAAAATATTAGAAAGAGATATTGAAAAACTTAAACCTTGTGTTGAAAAACCATTTATTAGAATGACATATACAAAATCTTTAGAAATACTTAAAGATAAATGTAAAATGAAAATTGAATGGGGAAAAGATTTAAGGACAATAGAAGAAGATAAGCTTTCTCAATTATATGATACTCCAATAATAATTACTCATTATCCAAAAGCAGTTAAAGCATTTTATATGACAGAAGATGAAAAGGACCCTAAAACTGTTCATGGAGTAGATTTTATTGCACCAGAAGGCTATGGGGAAATAATTGGTGGAAGTGAAAGAGAAGCAGATATTGAAAAAATAAAAAAACGATTAATAGAACAGAAAGAAGACCCTGCGCAATATGAATTTTATTTAGATACTCGTAAATATGGCTCTGTACCACACGGAGGATTTGGTTTAGGAGTTGAAAGAATAATTGCTTGGATTTGTGGATTAGATACAATTAAAGATGCAATACCTTTCCCAAGAACAATGACTAGATATAAACCTTAACAATTGATTAATTTTCTCCACTTTTGTGTTTCATATATTATTTTTTGCATTGTTTTTATTACTAAAATTGGATGTTTACCAATTGCTGTTTCTTCTGAAAGCATAAGCGCATCTGATAAATCTAATACTGCATTTGCAACATCACTGCTTTCTGACCTTTTTGGAATTCTTGAGTCAACCATTGATAAGAGCATTTCAGTTGCAGTTATTACAAATTTATTTTTTTTATTGCATTTTTTAATTATCATTTTTTGAAAAATAGGTAATCTTTCAAAAGGAATATTTTTTCCTAAATCTCCTCTTGCAACCATTATTCCATCACTTGCATTAATTAATTTATCAATGTTCTCTATTCCTTTTTTTGATTCTATTTTTGCTATTAATTTTATTTTTTTAGGTAAAAACTTTTTTCTAATTCTTGATATTTGTTCTGTAGTTTCTGTAAATGCTAATGCAATATAATCAAAATCTAATTCTTTAATAAAAGAAATTACTGATTCATTTTTTATGTCTATTAAGATTTCACATTTTAAATTTGTTTTTTCTCTTGAATTTTTTATAATATTTATTATATCTAAAACTTCTTTTTGTTTAGCATATTTCATATTCAACCGCACAATATCCATGCCTGCTTTTAGCATTCCATAAATAACTTGTGGTTTATTACTTGAAGGGCCAATAGTTGCTATAATTTTAACATTTTTATTAATCATAGAGTTTCTTATTTCAGCATACTTTAAAATGATTTTGATAAAAAGCGAATGT
>JBAZFO010000002.1:0-48747 GCA_041653315.1 Candidatus Micrarchaeia archaeon
ACTTGAAAATTATACTTTTTAGCAATTTTCTCTATGATCTCAATATCTTCAATTTTTTCAATTGTTGAAAAATCTAAATCCTCTGAAAATCTTGGAAAACCATATATTTTATATAATGCAGTTCCTCCTTTAAACACTAAATTTTTTGAAAGTAATGATAATTCATAAAGAATCAAATCTAAATAATAATCTTTTTCAATATATTCCTTATTCTTTAAACCTTTGTTTTTAGCAATTCTAATAATTTCATCAGTATCCATCATAAAATCACATTTTCAATTATATTATATTTTTGGTTTATTTTACCCTTTTTTGATCCTAAAGGATCAAGATATATAGTTCTTCCAGAATTTACTTTATTCTCTTGTTTCCATACTTTATAAATAATATATGCTATTCTTCTTTTTATGTGGTTTGGCATTTTTTGTGCTAAATCCCACAAAATATCTTTATTAAATTCACCAATTTCTTCAAGCACCATATCTAAAGAAGTAAATCCAATTGAATCAATTAATGCTTTTTCAGGAAGAGAAACAGGAATTTTAGTATCAGAATAATCTTTCATTTCATAACCAAAAATATATTTACTGTGCCTGTATACTACTTCTGTTCCTAAAATATTGATTTTTTTTGGTGCTGAACCAGTAATACAAACAATATTTTGAGGCAATTGAGTCATAAGATTATGATATCGCAAAGCAGAATAACTTCCAAGATATGAAGATCTGCAAAGCCAGGGAGCAATAACAAAAGGATCATTATAAACAGAAAATCTATTTCTTATTATCCTAAATACATGCTTTTTTTTAATTAATCTCATTAACGCTTGTTTTGCATATGTAGTTCTAACAATTTTTCTAAAATCAGTTATAGAAAAAACTGGTATTTTCCTTAATTTATTCATCACATCTATATCTTCCATACATATATATTAAGAAAAGTAAGATTTATATTACTTTTCCTAAAATTGATGTATTAAGTCTCCTCGATCTTAAAATAACTATAATATTAATAAAATAATAAAAAGATTATAAAAATATGATTTTCTTAACAAAAAAAATTTAATTTTTCAAAATTATTTAAAAAAATATTTACAAAACTCTTTTAAAATGCATTAAATAAAAATATTATATGGTAGACTTAGGTAAAGGATTGAGAAACGCTTTAGCTAAAATTACTGGCGCAACAATAGTAGATGAAAAAGCAGTAAAAGAATTAGTTAAAGAATTGCAAAGAGTTCTTATTTCAAATGATGTTAATGTAAAACTTGTTTTTGAATTAACTAAACAAATTGAAAAACGCGCATTAGATGCCGAATTATTAAAAGGATTATCAATGCGCGAACATGTAGTTAAAGTAGTATATGAAGAATTAGCAAATTTATTAGGTAGAGATTACAAACCAGAATTAAAAAAACAAAAAATAATGGTCCAAGGATTATTTGGTAGTGGAAAAACCACTTCAGCAGGTAAATTAGCATTGTTTTATAAGAAAAAAGGATTGTCAACTGCGTTAATAGCTTGTGATGTTGAAAGACCAGCTGCATATGAACAATTAGAACAATTATCAAAACAAGTAAACTGCGCCTTTTATGGAATTAAAGGAGAAACAAATGTTAAAAAAATAATCGATTATGCTTTTGAAAAAACAAAAGAAGATATTTTAATTTTAGATTCAGCAGGAAGAAGTGCATTTGATGAAAGATTGACTGAAGAATTGCAAACAATTGTAAATAATTTTAAACCAGATAAAAAATTCTTAGTAATCTCAGCAGATATTGGACAAGTAGCTGGAAAACAAGCAGAACAATTCAATAATTCAGTTGGTATTGATGGAGTAATAATAACAAAAATGGATGGAAGCGCAAAAGGGGGTGGCGCATTAAGTGCTGTTTCTGTTTCTAATTCTAATGTTGCATTTATAGGCCATGGAGAAAAAATGGAAGATTTAGAACCATTTGATTCTAAAAAATTTGTTGGTAGATTATTGGGATTTCCAGATTTAGAAGCTTTAATGGATAAAGCTAAAAAAATTGCTGAAGAACAAAAAATAAATCCAGAAGAATTAATGGAAGGAGAATTAACTTTGAAAACTTTTTATGAACAATTAAAAGCAGCTAAAAAAATGGGGCCATTAGGAAAAGTATTAGGTATGATGGGTGCACCAGATATTCCAAAAGAATTTGTTGAACAAAGTGAAGATAAAATGAAAAAATATGAATCTATTATAAACTCTTTAACAGAAAAAGAAAAAAATGATTATGAATTACTTAAAAAAAATAGTACAAGAATTCAAAGAATATCAAAAGGCGCAGGAGTATCAATAGAAGATGTTAAAACATTATTAAGAGAATTTGAAAAAGCAAGAAAAATGATGAATATGTTTAAGAAAAATCGTGGTATGCGCGGAAAAATAGAAAAAATGTTGAAATCAGGCAATTTCAAAATGCCAGGTATGTGATAAAATGGAAGTAAATAAAAAAGTTTTAAATAAAATGATAATTGCTTACGAAAATTATAAAAAAATATATCCTAAAAGAAGAATGACTATAAAAGAGTTAGATAAATTATGTAGGATCTATTAAAAATCTGTCTTTGGCGCTAAAGTTTTAATTATTCTTTGTATATAATACTTTTTCTGCTCTAATACAATCTTTTCTAATATTTTAATATAATTTTCTAAATCTGGAATATATTTTACTATAGATAAAACATCACAAGCAGGAATCTCACTTTTCTTTAGCATCTTTTTTGTTATCTTTAATTCAGTTTTTAATAATTCTATATATGCTTCTTCTTTCATTAAATTTGGAATTAATTTATTTTTTGAATTAGTATATATTTGTCTTTGAAATTCTAAAGATTCTATAATCCCTTTAGGAATTCCGGGAATATTTTCTTTCTCAACTGGAAAAAATTTAAGAGACATAATATAATTAAACAACGAATAATTTATATAATATACGAAAAATAAAAAATTAGAAGAAGAAATTATCTTTTTCTTCTTGCGCTTTCTTTTTCAATTAATTCAGCTAGAGTTTCTTTTTGTATAAATCTTCTTCCACCAATTTTTTCATGTGGAATTCTTCCTCTATCTAATCTTCTTTCAAATGCATTTCTTTTAATTTTAATTCCGCTTTTATTTAATTCTTGAATTGCATTTGCTACATCATAGTAATTGTCTGCTACGTGTGTCAAACTTTCTACTGCTTCTTTTGGAACCCATCTTTGTGTTCCAATTTTAATTGAAGGAATTGATTTTTTTTCAATTCTTCCTATAAATGCTCTAAAATTAATTTTTTCATGTTTTTTCAAAGCAGTATATGCTTGTCTTACTGTATAAAATCTATCATATAATTGCACCCAATCTTGTAAAATTGGTGAAGGAATATATCTTTTTCTCCCAACTTTTACTGAGTAAATACTTTTTCTTTCTATTCTGCCACCAAATGCTCTAAATGAAATATCAACTCCGCTTTTTTTAACTTTATCATATGCTTCTTCTAATGTAAATAATCCCATTCCTTTTAATTTTCTTCTTTCAACTTTCTTTTGTTTTTGTAAGTTTTGTGCTGTTTTAACTAGATTAACAACATTTGAATATAACTCTCTTTCTTTTTCCTTTCTTTCTTTTTTAATTTTAGCAGGTTTTATTCTTCTAATTTTTTCAACTTCCATATCCTTTTTTCTTTCTTTTAATTCAATTGATTTTTTACGTGGCATAAATTTCACCCCTCTTACACATTATTATTTTATCACACACTATTTTTAATACTTTCTATTTCGACAATATACTTTATATATCTTTCTAATATTATAAAAGGTCAATGATAACTACCTTTTTTCCACAGATAACTATGAATTACGAGCTAATACGTATATTAATCGCAATAATTTTTACCTCTATAACTGCGTATTTTGATATATTTAATAAAAAAAATATCCCTAACACTTTATTATATATATTTTTAATAATCTCCTTATTTATAACTTTTGTTGATTTTAATATACAATTAATTTTTTATTCGTTAATTTGTGCTGTAATAATCGGCATATTAGGATATCTCTTATATAAAGCAGGACAATTAGGTGGTGCAGATGTATTTATTTTATGTTCATTATCTTTACTTCTTCCAATTCAACCAACTTTATTTACAAATAAACCATTAATGTCATTACCATTTATATTTTCAATAATCACAATTTCTGGATTAACTTTTATGATTTATATTTTAATTAAATACACTCCTATAATACTAAAAAGAAAAGAAAAAATAGAAAAAAAACATATATTATACTCATTTCTCTTAGTATTTATTTTTTTAATAATTTTATATTTATCAATTAAAACTAATATTATTTCAAAAGCATATACTTTATTAATTGGATTTTTAATTTTTGTATCAATTTATTTTTCAATATTTAAAAACAGATTATTAAATTGCTTAATAGAAAAAATTCCGTTAAACAAGATAGAAGTAGAAGACGTTATTGCAATTGAACAAATGGATAAAAAATTAGTTGAAAAATATAAGATACCTAAAGTAATTACAGAAAAAGACTTAAAGAGATTAAAACTAAGTAATATCAAATTATATCCTGTATATACAAAACTACCTATGTTTATCCCCTTTATATTAATTGGACTTTTAATCTCAATATATTTTGGAGATATTTTATATATTTTAACTTCTATTTAAATAAATAAATAACCTAAAATTAAACCAAAAATTGCACAAATTATATTTGTAGTTGCTTTTGTTCCGATCCCTTTTTCTTCAAAAACTCCAAATACAGAATCAACAAAAGAACCAATAAAACCAATTACTCCTATTAAAAGAACTTTCCAGAGATTATATTCAGGATATAAAAATAATGCAACAACCCCAATAAGTAATGCGCCAATAAAAGACATCCACGTTCCAAATAAACTTATGGCTCCATTAGTCCCTTTTTTAGTTCTTTTTAAATTTTTTAAATTTATTGGATCACTTTTTTCTAAAATACCCAATTCAGAAGCAAATTTATCAGCCATTACTGCTGCTAATGCACCTATAAATGCACCTGGATTAAAAAAAGCGCCACCAATCAGAGGAACTAATCCATTAGCTAAAACATTTTCCCAACCTCTTTCATGTTCATATACTCCCATTTCTTTTTTTTCATTATATCCATGTTTTGTTACAATTACTCCTAAAAATAAAAATACAAGCATTAAAATAAGAAAATAAATGTCTAAAAACGCAAGTAAAACACCTAATATTAATGCTAAAATTATTGCTTTTTTATCTAATAACAATGTCTTTGATATCTTTTCTTTTTTAACCATCTAATCACTTTCTGATAATATTATTACCATTAAATTCAAATATGTTTCCTAAAAACTTTTGAATAACTTCAATATTTGTTTTTGTGTGCTGTGTAATCTCTGGAGCTTGTATTACACTCTTTTCTTTACAAAGCGCCATATATACCAATAACTGGTCTGTTAAATGCTTATCAATTGGGTAGTTTTGATATTTTATAAATTCTTCGCATGCTTTTTCTGCTATTTTTTCAGCAGGAACTCCTAATTTTGCAATTGAATCTACACCAAAATCTGATTTATATATTGTTATTATATTACCAGGAGATAACGCACCTTGTTTTTTAATTTCAATGTCTGAAAAGAATTTTTTAATTATTTTAAGCTCCCTTTCTAAAATGTGTTCTGGAAGATTACATATTATAATTTCTACTTTTGGTTTTTCATCATTTAATTCTAATAATTCCACTGCTTTTAAATCACAGGTGGGAAAAACTTTAATATATACTTCTCCTCCTCCTTTTGGATAAAAACCATATTTTTTAAGATCAATTTCGGCTTTTACTCCCATTTTTCTAATTGCTGGCAGAAAAACATTATTTAGATAAGAAACAGAAGGAGCAAAAGGAACATGAGTCCCACCAGTTAAATGAATAGTACTTTTTTCTTTTGCAAAAATAAGAATTGGTAATATTGTTTGTATAACAAGACTCACAGATCCTGCTGTTTCAATTAAAAATTCATAATCCCTAGATTTTATTTCATTTGGTTCAAAAATAATTTCTTTACTATCTATTTCGGCCCCTTGAACATTAGCATTGCATATTTGTTTAACTGCATTTATACACATTAAATGCTGGGGTTTTAAACCTGGTTTTGGCCGTTTAATACGTATATTTGACATTTTGAAAGGTTTTCCTAAAATAGCGCTTAAAGATAAAGTAGTGCGGAGCATTTGTCCCCCTCCTTCACCCAAAGAACCATCAATTTCAATGTATTTCATGTTTTTACCTCTAAGAAAATTATATACAGAAATAGGCCAGCACGTGCATACACGCGCTGGCAAGGCGACCAGTTTCCCACCAATTCTTAGAAGACGGAAGAGCAATTTTATTACAATAGCATAGTATTTAAACCTTTTGGTTACAAATAAATCTCTATAAAGGTGAGTATATGGAAGGACAGGATTTAAGACAAAGAATTCAAGAAGTTGAAAAAGAAAAAAACGAATTTATTGAAGAAGCTAAAAAAATTAATAAGCGACTTCATTATAAATCATTAGAACTTAAAGCACTCCAACCTTTTATTAAAGAAAACCCAAATATAAGAATAGGACCTTATAAAAAAGAATTAAGAGAATTAGAATTTAGGGTATCAACTCAAGCATTTACGCCAAAAATAGAAAAAGCATTGTTAAAACAAATAAAAGAAGTTAAAAAGAAACATGACGAAGCATTAGTAGTTGAAAATGCAAGAAGAAAAGCGAGATTAGTTGAAGAAGATATTACCCAAATAACAAAAAGGAAAGAAGAATTAGATAAAAAACTCAGTGAATTAAGAGAAGAAATTAATGATATAAGAGAAAAAATAAAGAAAAGAAAAGAAGAAAAAACACAAAAAACTCCATATAAAAAGGAAGCAAAGGTTTTTCCAACACAAGAAAAATATCTTAATTTAGAAGAAATAGTAGAATTCGAAGGAAAAGAATAAATAAACCTTTATTTAAATTACATTTATGAAAATTTCCGGCTTTTTATTAAGCATAAACTATGCTCCTGAAAATGAAAGTATTACTCTATGGATTAAAACAGATAGTGGAATAAAAAAAATTACTGATACTTATGACCCTTATTTTTATTTAGATGCACCAGAGTATATTATTAAAGATATTGAACTCTTAAAAATTGGATATAAAAATGAACCTATCCAAATAAAAAAATATGAAAAAGTTAAAAAAGCATTAAATGGAAAAGAAAAAGAGCTATTTAAAATTTACTGCTATTCTCCTTCTCATATTCCCCTAATAAAAAAAGCACTGCAAGATTTCCAATGTTATGAATACAAAATAAGATTTATCCAAAGATATATGATAGATAAAAATTTATGGCCATTAAATAAATATGAACTTGAATATAATGGAAATACAATAGAAAAAATAACTGATTTAGAAGAGGAGGAAAATTTCAATTTATTAGCATTTGATATAGAAACTTATAACCCAATTGGCATACCAAGAGAAAAAAAAGACCCTGTGATTATGATAAGTTATGCTGATGATAAAGAGGCCAAAGTACTAACTTATAAAAAAGTTGAAAGGGATTTTATATTAAAATATAAAAACGAAACAGAAATGATAGAAGGTTTTTGTGAGATACTAGAAAAAAAAGATATTGATTTAATTTTAGGATATAACACTAATCTATTTGATTTTCCCTATTTAAGAAAAAGATCAAGAAATTTAGGTATTGATCTAACACTTGGAAGGGAAAACCAAGAAATAATAATTAAAAAAGATAATAAAATAGAAATACCTGGAAGAATTTCAATTGATTTATATCCAGTTGCTAGATTTTTAAGTAATATTGGAGCAGTTAGAATAACAAGATATACTTTAAAAAGAGTATATCATGAATTGATTGGAGAAAAAAGTGAAACTAAAGAATTAGTTGAAAAAGAAGATATATGGAAAATGTGGGAGGATGATGAACAAAGAAATATACTAGCAGACTATTCTTTAGGAGATTCAAAAGCAGTTATAGAAATATCAAAACATTTACTCCCAGTTGAAGTAGAATTAAGTAAAATTTGCGGTCTTTCTTTAGATGAAACTACAAACTCTGCAACAGGAAGATTAGTTGAATCATTATTAATGAGATACGCCCAAAAACGAAATGAAATAATACCTGAAGTTCCTTCTTTTCAAGAGGTTAAACAAAGACAAATGAATCCTATAAAAGCTGCATATGTTAAAATACCAGAACCAGGAATATATGAAAATATTGTAGTATTTGATTTTAGAAGTTTATATCCAAGTATAATTATATCACATAATATAGATCCGTTTACTATAAATTGTGAATGCTGTACTGAAAAAGAAGCAAATATTTCCCCATTAGGACATAAATTTTGTAAAAAAAGAAAAGGAATAATCCCAGAAGCATTAGAAGATTTAATAAAAAAAAGAAATACACTTAAAAATGAAATGAAAAATTTTGAAAAAAATTCTGATGAATATAATAAATTATTTGCAAGGCAATGGGCCTTAAAAATTTTAGCAAATAGTTTTTATGGTCAAACTGTTTATCCAAGAGCACGATGGTATTCAAGAGAATGCGGATCAAGCATAACTGCATGGGGTAGATATTATATTTTATCAACAATAGAAAAAGCAGAAAAACAAGGGTTTGATGTTTTATATAGTGACACAGATTCTGTACTTTTAACGCTTAAAGAAAAAACAAAAGAAGATGCAATAAATTTTATGAAAAATATAAATAAAGAACTGCCTGGGGATATGGAATTAGAATTAGAAGATTTCTATCCAAGGGGATTATTTGTAACAAAAAGAACATCAACAACAGGAGCAAAAAAGAAATATGCTTTGATTGATGAAAAAGGAATGATAAAAATTAGGGGTTTTGAATTAGTAAGAAGAGATTGGTCTAAAATAGCAAAAAGAACCCAGATGAATATTTTAAAAGCAATACTACAAGAAGGGAATAAAGAAAAAGCAGTAAAAATAGTAAAGGACACAATACAAAATTTAAAAGAAGGAAAAGTAGATTTGGAAGATTTAGTTATTTTTACTCAGCTTCAAAAATCCCTTAATTCATATGCAATTACTTCTCCTGAATTATCTGCTGCTAAAAAAGCAATAGCAAGAGGAAAGAAAATAGAAAAAGGCACTTTAATAGGATATATTATAACAAAAAAAGGAAATTCAATATCTGATAAAGCAGAATTATTAGAATTTGCTGAAGATTATGATGCAGATTATTATATTAATAAACAAATTTTACCTTCAGTTTTAAAAATATTAAAAGAATTAGGATATTCAGAAGAAGATTTAAAATTCAAAGGAAAACAAATAGGATTAGGAAATTTTATGTAATTACATATTATTTTTTTTAATAATTAAATAAGCAGAACCAATATCTTGATATTTTGATGTTATAGAATTATATCCTGCAATTCCACCATAAACAAATATCCCCGTACCTCCTTTTAATTCATCAATTATTCGCGCAGATATCCTATCATCAACTGCAAAACAACCAGCTGTGAGTCCAAGTTTAAAATCACCATTTGGGTATTTTTTTGGTTCTCTTGCATATTCAGCACCATGCAAAGTTATTCCTCTTTCTCTAATATTATCATTAAATCCTTTTTCTTTTCCATCTAAAAGCATTGCTGGTAAAGTACCAGAAACAATAACTGTTTCTCCTAAAGTTGTCATTAATCCAACACTTGAAGCATATGAATTTGCACTATTAGAAAAAATTGCATTTTTTTTATTTCCATTTTTTTCATTACCCCACCCATAAGAAACATATAAAACTTCTTTTATCTCTTTTTTTTCCATGTCTAAAATATACATTCTCTTTTCTGTTGAAGGTATTGAAAAATCAATTATTGTGAAAACAGAACTTTTTTTAATTTCCTTTTTATCAATAGCATTTAAATATGCAGTTATCCCTTGATTAAATGCACCAAATGAAAGTGTTCTGTTTTCTGTATCTGAATTAGCAAGAAATTGACCATAGTCTGAATAAAGCCATTGTTCATATTCTATTTTTTGTTTTGATTTTTCATTATTTATGATAGCTTGATCTATATTTGAAAGATAAAATAATACACATTGCCTAAATACAACAAAATCAATTTTTATTTCACTTTTTTTACTAAAAGATTTGTATTCTTTTTCCAGCCATTTATCAAAATCTTTCTCTCTTTTTTCTTTTTTCTTTTCAGAAGAAGTTCCTATTCCTTCATCAATTAAATAATTATCAATATTTTGTTTTTGTTCGTATGTTATTTCTATTTTGCCAAATTTTTTATTTTTAATTAATTTATTAATATTTAAAGAAGTGCCTAATGGCTGTGAAGCTCTAGGTATTCCCAAATTTTTAATAGTATCTTTAGATAATAAATTATATCTGTTTTCATTTTTTTCAAGTATTTTTTCTAAATCTTCTTTTGATTTTCTTTCAGGCAAAGCAGATTTAAATGAATAGAACGTTTTGTGTTTTTTAAAAGCAGTTAATCCTTTTTTAATAATATTTTTTCCTATTTCATTATATCCTTCTCTATACCAAATATAAACAACAGATTCAAAAAGCATAGTTTTTGTTGGTTCTTCTAATTTATCTAAATTAATCTCAAATTCAGAAAAACTATTTTTGGCCCTATAAAATGCTTCCTTTAATTTATTGTCTTTTGGGATATTAAAATTCTTGCTAAAATTATCTAATTCTTTTGCAGGAATATCTTTTGTAATAGTATCCCAATATGTTTGTTTTACGGCCATATCATCAACATAGATTAAATGTGTGGCGTGGTTTTTAAGTGTTTCTATGTATATATCTCTTTATATAACAAGGTGGAAATTATGGAAAATGAAAATTCTAAAAATAAAGAAATTGAAAATTTTATAAAAGCAGGAAAAATTTCTAAAAAAATTATAGATAATAGTAAAAAAATGATTATACCTGGAGAATCTTATTTAGATATTTGTGAAACTATAGAAAAAATGATAAAAGAGGAGGGAGGAAAACCTGCTTTTCCAACAAATATAAGTATAAATGAAAATGCCGCACATTATACCCCCACAATCGGAGATAATAAAATACTAGAAGAAACTGATTTAGTAAAAATAGATTTTGGTGTCCACATAGAAGGATGCATTTCAGATAATGCATATACAATTGATTTAAGTGATGAAAATGGAAAGTTAGTTGAAGCTTCGAGAAACGCATTAGATGCTGCAACTGCATATATGAAAGCAGGAAGAAAAGTAGGAGATATAGGAGAAATAATAGAAAATGAAATTAAAAAACTAGGATACAAACCAATAGATAATTTAACAGGACATATGATAAAACCATATTTATTGCACGCTGGAGAAATAATTCCCAATATCAAAACTGATGATGATTATATTTTACAAGAAGGGGATGTTTTTGCGGTTGAACCATTTGCTACAAATGGTTTTGGTTCAATAAAAGAAAGTAATGAAATAGAAATTTACTCTTTAGCAGAATTAAAAAATGTTAGAATGCGCCAATCAAGACAAGTTTTAGCGCATATTGTTGAAAATTATCTTGGACTTCCTTTTGCTAAGCGTTGGTTATTACCAACTATTAATTCTCAAATTACTTTAAGCGCGGCATTAAGAGAATTAACACGATCAGGAATACTTCATTCATACCCTGTTCTTAAAGAAGTAGATAATGGATTAGTATCACAAGCAGAACATACTGTAATCATTGAAAAAGATTCTGTAAAAGTATTAAATTAATTTTTAAGTGATGATAACCTGGAGCACTGATATTATGTGGGATGGGTGCTCATTTTAAATCCTAGGTGGTAACAATCCCGTTTATCTCTCCCGTTGAATGGTAGAATAAAATTAGTGACTAACTTAAATTTTGATTTTTATAGAGGGGGAAAAGACTTTTAAATTCGTTTCTTATAAAAAGTATAATGAAAAAAATTTTTTCAGTTCTAAAGAATGGATTATTAACAGGATTTATAATTCAGTTAGCAATTGGTCCACTATTCTTTTTTATAATCAACTTAACTCTACAAAAAACTATATTAGATGGGTTTATGGGTGTTTTGGCGCTAACAATTGTCAGCTATATCTATATCGCTCTTTCTGCCTTTGGTATTGGACAATTGCTTGAAAACAAAAAAGTAAAAAAAATATTCGGCGCGATCAGTTCAATTGTCTTGGTTATTTTTGGAGTAATCATTATTGAAGGAGCAATAACTAGTGGAATTTCTGAGACAATAGTACACACAACGGACTTATTTTCAAGTTTTGCATCTGTTTTCTTACTCGCAATTTCTAACCCCCTGTCAATTGTTTTCTTTACGGGTTTATTTTCAGCAAAAGCAGTTGAATATAATTATACTAAAAAAGAGCTGTATTTTTTTGGTTTTGGTTTTGGACTATCCACCCTTGTGTTTACGGGCGCGGCAGTCTTAATCGTTTCACTACTTAAAGGAACAATACCAACAATTGTTATGCAAGTATTAAATGTGGTCGTAGGAGCTCTAATAATTGGATATGGTGTAATGACATTGGTAAAACTTTTGCGTCCACATTTGACTCAAAAAACCTAAGTAATATTAGTAATTCTTTAGAACGCTTCCAGAACCTGGAGCACTGAAGGCCATACTTTTTCTTTTTTAAAAAGAAAAAGCCAGGCGTGTCAAAAAGAAAACTAAAAGTTTTTTTCTAAAATCAAACACTCTTTCTTTACAAAGAAAGAGAGTTGCTTGGGGCATTAATTATCGCTTGGTAGGGCATAACTTTTGAAATAGGTGATTTTAGAGTATTTTTTCTAATACTTTTTTCATATATAAAGCGCCTAAATCCTGGCTGTTTTTAGATTCTGAAATTAAAGTTGGCGCCATATTAAACTCTTTTATTAAAGGCGCAAAATGTTCAAATTTAGGATAAAAATCTTTTTCAAAAACAGCACGATGGACTTTTTCTCCTTTATCTGTGTATTCAATTGGATAAAAATGACAATGTAAATTTTTAAGTATTTTTTTACCTAATCTATTTTCTATCTTTATTAAAACTTCTTTTATATCTTCTTTTGATTTTAGAGATCCTAAATTTCTTGCATGCAAATGTCCAAAATCAATACATGGTATACATTCTGTTTTTTCACAAATAGTTATTATATCTTCTAAATCTCCTAATTGACAAATCTTTCCTGTTGTTTCAGGAAAAACTTTAATATCATTATTTCCATATTCTTTGATCACTTTTTTTAAGCCTGTTATACATTGTTTTAGAGATTCAAAATGTCCTATTGTTTTAAACCCTGGATGAAATATTACTTTTTCAGCGCCCATTAAACTTGATAAACGCATGGTTTTCAAAAGTTCATTAATAGAATTATCATAAACTCTTTTTTTATCAGAAGTAAGAACAATATAGTATGGACCATGAACAGATAATTTGATATCAAATTCTTTTGCTTTTTTCTTTAAATGTAAGGCTTTTTCTTCTCTAATTCTTGCACCATGTGTCATTGTATATTCATATGCATTTAAACCTATAGAATTAATCCAATCTAATGCATTTTTTCTATCTTTACCCCATTTAGATTCAAAAAAATTAGGTGGATTACCTGATGTTCCAAAACGAATTTCACTACCCATAAAATAATAATAAGTAATTGTATTTAAAAAATAATCTAAAAATTAGCAGATTTCTTTAATTACCGTTTCTTTTTCAATTATCCTATCTATTGTAATTGTATTTGTATTATTTATTATTTGGTCCTTATTTTTTGCGCTATCTTTTGTTTTATCTTCACCAATCAAAACTTTTATTTTTACGTTTTCTCCTCCTGAAACATCTCCAACTAAAGTATCAACTTTGATATCTTTTCCGCCTTTAATGTCTCCAACCATTGCATCTAAATTAATGTTTGAACCATTAGTTATATCTCCATAGAGTTCTTCTGCAGTTATATCTTCTCCGCCATTGATATTACCAATAATCTCTTCTGCTTCAATTCCTTTACCACCATTAATATCTCCTTCTATACTTCTAGCTTTTAAGGATCCAGAAACAATATTTCCCTTAATATCAGGATCAGGTCTTGATATCATATTACCCATAGTATTCAATAAATTACTTGGGTTTAAATTATCTAAATCTAAAACACCAAAAAATAAAGCAAAACTAGTAACAAAAACTATTGCAATTATTGCTAAAAATAATTTAAACATTCCACCGACCATAGATTAATTTATAAAGGCAAAACTATAAAATGCTATTACATGGGCTCGTAGCGTAGTTTGGTAGCCTTTCTTTTCTTGTAAGAAAAGAAACCCTAGGAAAAGAAAAGAACTAGGAATTGGTTGAATAAATAACGCGCTTGGCTTCGGACCAAGAGATCGCCGGTTCAAATGAATCCCTTTTTCTTTGAAAAGAAAAAGTGATCTTCACCCCAAAAAGAAACTAAAAATTGGGATGAGAATCCGGTCGGGCCCGTTTTTTATATACTAAAAAATTTAGTCCTATTTAATAAATAAAAAATTAATAATAAAATAATTATTAAAAATGCCCAAAATAAATCAAAAAAAGTATTTAAAGCAACAATATAACTTATCCAAATCAATAAAAAGAATATCCAAAATCTTGCTAATTTTCTTTTTAAAACAGCTATTGTTCCGCTAAATAAGATTATAGTCACAGCCATTAATCCCTTATATAATGGATTCATATCCCAATATTGTATATAAGACATTAAAGAAGCGCAAATTGACAAAACTAGATTAATAATTATTACTTGTAAATGATTTAATAATTCTCTTTCTTTTTGTCTCCAATTAAAAAAGACTCCCTCTATTTTTTCTTCCATTTACACACCTGTTCTGCAATATCTAATATTTCCTCACTAGTAAGTTTAAAAACTCTTTTGTTTGAATTTTGATTTTCAATTAAAAGTTCAAAAATATCTTCTTTTGAAATTTTTAATAATTTAGTAGAATCTAATAATGCATTTTTTAAAGTTTTTTTCTTGTGTTGAAATAAACAATTGATTATACTTTCTGTTCTTTTATCTATTTGTTTATTAGTTTTGCTTAATAAAACAACAATTGAATCAACTTTTGGTTTTGGAGTAAAAAGAGTTTTATGCACTATAAATTTTAAATCAATATTAAAATAAAATTGTGAAATTAAACTTAAAAAACCAAATTCTTTTGTATTTTCTTTTGCTACTATTTTAAGAGCAAATTCTTTTTGAAACATTAAAACTGCTTTTTCAAATTCAAATTTTTTAATATGAGATAAAATTTCTGATGAAATATAATAAGGGATATTTCCAAATATTACATCAACTTTACGTGGAGGAAATTTAAGAAAATCACCACACATTACCAAAACTTTATTATTTTTTTTAAATTTTTCTTTTAATATATTGCAGTATTTAAGATCTTTTTCAATACATATTACTTTTTTTGCTTGTTTTGCTAACAATTCAGTTGCTCTCCCATCTCCGCCACCAATCTCTAAAATAATTTTATCTTTAATATCAATTAATTCAATTTCTTTTTTAATGGCTGAAAGATTAACAAAAATTTGTCCTAAATTTTTATTTTTTTTCATTAAAACCTACTCTTTATTTATAATAGGTGGTTTAGCAAACAAATAATACTTAGTAGTAGTTTTAATCTCTTCTAATATTCTCATAACTATAACATTAATTGGGTCTGGCATTAATGAAACTCTTTCTTGAATATCTCTAAATGAATCAAATGGTCTTTCTTCACGTTCTCTTTTTATTTCTTCAGTATGCTTTTTTCCAATTCCTGGAAGTAATTCTAATTGGTGTTGCCTAATAGATATAGAACCACATTTATTAAAAAAATTAACAAATTCACTTTCTTTTGAAATTACAATTTCTTTTATTACTGATTCAACTTGGCTCTTTGCTGTTGAAGTTAATTCTAAATACTCAATTCTTCTTTTTATTCTTTCAACTTCACTCCTTCCTTCTTTGCCAACATAAATTCTTTCTCCAATAGATAAATTAGAATCTTTTTTTATCAATACTTCTAATAAAGTAAAATAAGTTTCTCCCATTACGTGCGCAATTGGTTCTCTATACCTATCAGTAGCTCTTCCTTGAGCAAGATAATCTAATACTCTGCCATATTCTTCCATTTTCATTTTTTATCACTTTTTTTTGCTTTTTTAACTTTTGGCTCTTTTTTAGCTTCTTTTGGTTTTTCTTTTTTAATTTCCGCTTTCTTTGGTTTTTCTTCTTTTATTTCTGCTTTCTTTGGTTTTTCTTCTTTTGCTTCTTCTAATACTTTCTCTTGTAATGCTTTTTCTTCTAAACTCTTTGCTTTTTTCTTCTGTTTTTTAATTAAATGTTCTTCTGCTTTTTCTTTATATCTTAATATTATTTCAAATACTTTTTGTATCTCTTCAGTAGACAACTCGATTCTTTCTTTAGCTAAAATTATTTTCAATTGATTTTCTTTTACTGGCATTATATCAAGTATTTTAATAGCAATTTTATCATTTAATTTTTCTATTTCTTTTAATTCTTCTATCATCTTTTTTCCATCTATTAAAGATAATTTAGAGAATAATTCACAATAATTATAACATGTTTGCTGTTCATATCCTAATGCACTTCTTTTCTTTCTTTTTTCTAAAAGTTCTAATACTTCTGAAAGAGAAATATCTTTTGAATTTTTTACTTCATTTCCTATCATATAAAACACCTAATTTGATTTTTCAAGATGAACTGCTGATGCAATTAATTCTTTGTTTTTCTTCCCATCTTTTATTTCTAATACATAAGATTTTCCTCTAACTTCAACTATTTTCCCTATTTTCCCCATATATCTTGGGTGTGGAACTCCTTTATGATAATTTCCTTTTATTTTAATTACTACTTTATCACCTAAAGAAAATTCTTTTATTATATCAGTAACCTTTAATGGTTTTGAATTTTTTCCTATACATCTTGTTTTTCCTGTCAATTTGCCTTTGCTTCTTTTCATAAATATCCCTCTTTTTTAATTAAATAATAAATAGAACTATAAAATATAGCCAACAAACCTATTTAAATACTTTCTTTTTAATATTTTTGATTAAAAGAGGGATTAATGTGGCTGTAAATAATATTAGACCAAAATATCAAATTGAGAATATAGTTGCTTCTGGAGAATTAAAAATTGAACTAGATTTATACTCCTTAGCATATAAATTAAGAGACATTGAATATGAACCAGAACAGTTTCCAGGTGCAATACTTAAATTAAAAGAACCAAAAAGTTCTTTATTAATATTTAAAAATGGAAAAGTAATATGTACTGGGGCAAAAACAGAGGAATTAATAAAAAAAGCAATTAAAAGAGCTTTTGCGTTAGTTTCCCCGTATTCAAAAACACCCCCACCTACGAAATTTACACCAACTTATGAAGTTCAAAATATAGTTGCTTCTGGTGCATTAAATGTTTCATTAGATTTGTATACATTAACTCAAAAATTCAAACAAATTGAATATGAACCAGAACAGTTTCCAGGTGCAATACTTAAATTAAAAGAACCAAAAAGTTCTTTACTTTTATTTAAAAATGGAAAAGTAATATGTACTGGATGTAAAACAGAAAAAGAAGTTAAAAAAGCATTAGCAGTTACTGCAAAACTTCTTGCTCCCTACGCACAACCTCCAGAAAAAAAATAGGATATATATAAGGAGAGTTTATATATTTTTTCTTTGTTATTCTTTTCGATGAATAAAAACATTTTACTTACCTTACTATTATTTATTGGATTTATTAATGCTTCTAGTTCTTCTTTGACTTTAAATTTTACTCCAATTTTGATTGCATTATTAATCTCATTAGGTATTGCAGGAATACTTTTTTTAATATCAAAATTAACTCAATCACCACATACAGAAGCATGGGCAAAGACTGAAATATTTGAAGTGTTTGTAACAATTTTAATAGCTTTAATTATCTCGTTTTTTATGTTTACTTCTAATATTTTACCTGCAATAACAGGACATGGAGATAGTTATAAAGATATTACAATTGGATATTTAGAAACACAAAGGTCAGATTCAATAAATACTTTCTATGTATTAAGCAGAACAAATTTTATATTAACTAAATATAGTGCATTTTCATATTCTAAAACTTCTTCAATTCCATTTGTAGATTGGCTATATACTGAATTTGAATCTAGGTCTCAAAATTTTGGTTTAGGGCCATTAGTTTCAAAATTTAATAAAAGTTTTGAATCATTAGGACAAGCAATTTTTCTTTTAACTGCACAAAAAATAATATTACAATACTTATTATATTCTATTCCAATTTTCTTTTTGCCTTTGGGCCTTGTTTTAAGGGCATTCCCATTTACAAGAAAATTTGGAACAATTATTCTTGCTCTTTGTATTGCTGGATATTTTGTATTTCCTTTATCAGTAGTTTTCGCTGGTGAAGTATACAAATCCGTTTTACCTGACGAGGTAATAAATAATCAATTAACAATTATTCAAACTAAAAGTGCAGAAATAGATCCTGGAGATATTCCATTTAAAGGATTAATCTGCAGTCCTGTTTCTGCTGCAATAGCAGTATTAGGACAATTTGGATTTATAGTTGTAACCTGTGCTGCTATTTGTGCGATTGGTTTAATATTTTTTGGAGCTGGATTTGCTGCTTGTTATGCTGCATGCAAACCAATAGCAGAAATAATATATTATGTTGCTGTTCCTTTCTTTCAATATACTTATGGTGAAAGATTAGCTGGCTGGGCAATAATGGAAGGTGCGGTATTTGATACTACATATAATTTAATTATGGATATTATCTTGCCTCTAGTTACTTTGCAATGGTTATTAGCAATAATTACTCCTTTGATAACAATACTCTTAACTATTGTATCTTTAAACAGTATACAAACAGCACTTGGAGCAGATATAAGAATATTTGGGTTAAGCAGGTTGATATAATGAAAAAAATAATCATTGCATTTTTATTTTTACTTTCTTGTGTTTTTGCTAGTTCTGATATTATTTTAAATTCAATAAATTATATAATATTAGCAATTACATTATCATTTGCGATTATTGCTTTTGTATTTATGATTGGGCGTTTAACTAACCAAATTAAATTAATACATTGGGCTAAAACAGAGGTCATAAATATATTTATTTCTGTTTTTTTAGTTGTACTTTTATTAAGTGGGATGTTGGTATTTTTAGAACTTGAAGGAGATGTTTTTGAAAAAGCGTATGTTTATTTAGACAGTCAAACATCTAAAGGAGTCTCTTATATATCTGAATTAACAAGAAGCAGTTTAAATGATCAATTTGAAAGTACATATTACGCATTTATAGGAACACCAGCAACTTCTTCTGGAGGCGCAGGAAAATCATATAGAGCATATTATTTAGCATATAGTGCACAAAAGGATATTGTAACAAATATTGTATTTGCATCAATAATAAGTTTAGAAATTCAAAAAATAATTTTACAATTAATAGAAACTTTTTCATTTACTGCATTTTTACCAATTGGATTAATTTTGAGGGTTTTTCCTGGTACAAGAGATATTGGTAATTTTATTTTAGCATTTATTATTGGAGCAGCATTTATACTTCCTTTAACATATTCTATGTACGCTAGTGCTCCAGGACCAAGTGAGTTTACTGCTAATGTTCCTTATGATTTTGCTATGGGAGATGTTACACCAATAGCTGTCTTGCTTCCGCAAGCAATATTTTTTCCAAATTTAAGTTTAGTAATTATGACAACAGCAATAGCTGCAATTTATAAAGGATTTAAACAAATACTGATGTAAAATAAAAAAATGATGTAAAATGAAAAAAGAAATTTTATTTGCATTGATTTTATGCATTTTCTTAATTAATGGAAATTGGCTAACAAACGAATCAATAACAGATGTATATAATGAAACAACAAGTGAGGGTTTATTTATAAACGCAACACAAGGAGGAATATTAGAACCAGGTTCAGTTATTACAAATACTTGGCTTAAAAATTGGATAATACTTGCAATTATAGTTATTTTTATTTCTCTTGCATTTGTTGCACTTTCATTTATGATAGCAAAAACTTTGAATATAGCAATATTAAAAGCTTGGGCAGATGTTGAACTTTCCCAAATACTTGTTTCTGGAATTATACTTGCAATAATTATAATTGGATTAGGATTAATGGACATTGGTTCTGAAATTTTAGTTCAACAAATAGCAGATTCGTCAGGTATTTCTTGCAGTGAAGGTCAACAAAAATCAATTTGTTTAGCAAATATGTATTTAGATGATATGTTTGATATTACAAATTCTGCTTCTAAACAATTAATGGAAGAAACTCTAGAAATAGGAAGAAGAGCTTCATTAAGACAAGGATGGGCATTACAAACCCTTCCTTTTATGGCATATTCAGAATCTCCTGATGCAGCTTTAAAATTAATAATTGAAAGAAATACAATTTTACTAGATCATTATGGAACTATTTTATCTTCGTTAAAAGCACAAAAATATTTTTTAAATGCAATTGGATTTACAATTGGTCCTTTGTTTATTGTATTAGGATTAATTTTTAGATCATTCTTTTTAACAAGAAAATTAGGCGGTTTATTAATCGCTATTGGATTGGGATTAATAATTGTTTTACCTTTAACATATGTTTTTGTAATGTTTACTTTATCAGTACAAGTTTATGGGGATGAAATGCTTGCACCATTAAATAATGAATGCCCAGCTGAATGTTTAGAACAATATCCTTTAGCATATAATTCTTCAAGTGGAGAAATAATTAATTCATTAGCTCCTTTATCAACATATCTTCCAGAAGGAACTACATTTTATGATTATTTACCTAATGATACAATTTGGGAAGATATAGCAAATAATCACAGTTTAGTTTTATGTGATTCAGTATGTACAAACTGCTCTTTAGGTTGTAGAGAATTACCATTAACATCTTCTCTTTGTTTTTGTGATGAAGAAGCTTGTAATAATTGCCCGGTAGAATGTAAAGTAATTAGAAACAGAACTGACTGTATTGAATCAAATTCAACTAATTATTGTCCAGAATATATGTGCCCAAATGAATGCAAAATGGATTTAACACCAGCATTAACTAATTGTTGGTCTATTGAATGTGAAAGCTGTCCTGCAGATTGTAGATTTAATTATGCAGATGGAACAGATAGAACAACAACACACCCACATTGCCCTGATGAATGTAATTATTGTAATTGTAATGTTATTTTACCTTCACCAAATCAAATAGATTGTGATATTGCTTGTGGAGATATATATTGGGAAAGAACAACTCTTGGCTCTCTTGCTACTTCAAGCAGTTGTCCTACTGGATGTTTAGCTTATTTACCAGAAGCAACCTCTGCAACTGGATGTGAAGAATGTGCTGGATGTAATCCTGGATGTAGATTTAATGACGCAAATTTAAGAGACCCAAATTGTACTTTTAATGAAGCTTGTAATAATTGTCCAAATGATTGTATGGTTGATGAATTACCAATTAATATATGTAATGGCTGTTGGGATTGTGAATCTGATTGCACAACTTTACCTGCAATAAGAACAGATTGTGCAGATGTTTGCGGAGAATTGAAAGGATTTTATGATATAAGACCAAAAGAACTAGTAGATAAACTTGAAGGGGCAGAAGGTGAAACAAACACAAAAGCATTAGGAATTTTATTATTCCCAGCATATATTTTACCTTTAATAAGTATTATACTAACAATTGCATTTATTAGAGGATTTTCTCAATATCTTGGTGGTGATTATGAAATACCTGGATTGGCAAAACTCATTTAAAATATTTTTAATTGCACTAATTCTGTGCTCACCTCTAGCTTATGCTGAATTTTTAGATTCATATACTGAAACAGAATTAGTTTCATGGCAAGTAATGACTTTAATAGCAGTTTTTGTTTCATTCTCATTAGTAATTATTGGATATATAATTGCGTATGTATTACAAAACCAACAATTAGAAGCATTATTTAAAAATGAATTAACTCAGGTAATAATTACTGGTATTGGAATTTGTTTATTATTATTTATTTTAGGTATTTTTGAAATTGGATTAATGCCTGCAATTAATGAAAGATTAAATGGAACAGAAACAACATTACAAGCTTCTTCTCAACAAGTAATAGTAAATAAATTAAATAGAATAGAAGAAAGATTTGAAGGTTTAATATCCTATACAGATAAAATTTCAGAACAAGGATCAAAATATGCTTCATGTAGTTTTTGGAGTGTAGGTTTTTATATTGGGGGCTGTTCAGGATTAAATGTAATTCTTGGTCCATTAACAATGGGATTAAACGCAGTTGCAATAGGAATAACTGATGTCTATTCATTATATTTATTAAGTAGAGTAGCTGTGTTAATTTATACTTTTCTTTTACCATTAGGAATATTCTTTAGAACTTTTCATATAACAAGACAATTTGGTGGTTTTTTAATTACTGTTGCATTAGCATTTGGAATAGTTTTTCCAGCATCTGTTTTATTTTTAGAAGTTATCTCTGTAGATTTTTTTGAAAATGAATTGCTTATTCCAAGAAATCCAGAACATATTACATATATTATTGATGAAGGTAATGTAGAAAGATGTGATGAATTTTCACCAGATTTTAATGATCATATTTCTCCAAATTTAAAAAATGAACCAGGACTTTTAAATAAAAACACATTAGATATTTTAGGTGCTGAAATAATAGTAGATATAATATTGTTCACTTTAATTATAATTATAATTTTATTAACTTTTATAGGTGCGACTGTTTCATTCTTTGGAGGAACAGTTGATTTAACAGGTTTAACAAGATTATCGGTGTAAAAATGAATTATAAAATAATATTTGCATTGTTGATTTTTCTTTTCTATAGTGTGAATGCTTCATGCGGATATGTTTTTCCAAGCATAACTGAAAATTGGCTTTTACCAACAATTATTGCTGCTCTTTTAGCATTAGGTATAATAATTATAATTTATATGATTGGAAAATTAACTGAAAACCCAAGATTAAATGTTTGGGCGCAAACAGAAATTAGTCAAGTAATTTTATCTATTATTATTGCTGCTCTTATTTTTAGTGGAATGTATTGGTTTTACACAGAATCTTCAGCATTAACATTATCTGCTGGCATATACAAAGGAACAAGCCCATATGTAGGAGGAAGTATATATGAAACCTCATGTGAGTATTTATCAGATTTAGCAGAATATTCAAATGATGTAATGTCATTGATTAGATATAATATTGCTGTTGCAAATATACGTGGTTCTTTAAATGAATTTGGATGTAAAACAGATGAAATAGATAAAAATCCTTATGGTTGTGCTATGGCATTTTTAGGAGGCCCATCAACAAGCTGGAATAAATATTCAAGCAATTATAATTATCTTTCTTTGTTTAATACTTCTTTAAATATAGCCACTATTTGTTTTTTCAATACTTTATTTTTATTGTATTTACTTCAATTTATCCTTACTGCTGATGGCTTTTTATTTATTTTATTGCCTGCAGGAATAATAATTAGAACAATTCCTTTCTTGCGCGGATTAGGCGGATCTTTAATTGCAATAGCAGTAGGATTATTTTTGTTTTTACCTTTTATGATTACTTTAGAAGCACTGATATTTGGAGATATTCTTCAAGCAGAACATAGTTCATTTACATATCCAGATGAAAGCAGTTTAGAAAATGATTTATGGCCAATATCTCTTGGGGATTTAGGGGAAATTATTGATTGGAATACAGTACCAGAATTTTCTACAAATCTTGAAATTATTTTTAAAGCAACAACGCATATATTTTTAGCTGGTGTGTTTTTACCATACTTAGGATTTGCTGGTGTAATAATAGTTACACGTGATTTATCAAAACTTCTAGGAGAAGAAGTTGATATAAGTCGTTTAGCGCAGATGGTTTAATATGGAAAAAAAATTAATGTTTGTATTTTTGTGTATGCTTATTACTAGCATAAGTGCGGGCATATATAATGAAACAGAAGTACTGCCCACATTAGAAACAAAATGGATTGATTTAGGATGGATACTTTATGGAATTATTACAATTGTATTATGTATTGCAATTGCAACAATAGTTTATATAATTGGCCATGTACTTGATGCTCAAAATTTAAAAAGATGGAGTTTAAGTGAAGGATTAAATTCAATTGCATCTGCAATAATGATAATCTTATTAATATTGTTTTTACAGCATGCGTTTTCTTATCTCACAGATTCTTTATTAGAAGGTAATATATTACAATGTAAAGGAATGGAACACGAAGCAGCAGAACCAATTATTTTTGCTAAATGCAGAGTTGAAGAACAAATAGTAGTTTTAGATGATTTATATGATCAGATTTATGTCACAACTGCCGCTTGGGAAAAACAAGCTTCAAGATGTTATTCATTTTTAGGATTTACTGTTTGGTGCGGAGATTGGTATGGTAATACAAGAAAACAAATTGAATCAGGATATTTATTAACAAACAAAATAATACCTTTAACTATTGGATTACATTCTGTTTGGGTATTTTTAGATTACATATCTAAAACAATGTTAACTATTTTCTTGCCTTTAGGATTATTATTGCGTGCATTTCCAATAAGTAGAGGTGTTGGTGGATTATTAGTTGCAATAGCAATTGGTGCATATTTTATATTTCCAGTTTTGTTTGTAATGTTAGACCCTTCGTTTACTACAAGACCTGCTGGAATTGATCCACCATTTTTAGATAATGCATATGGGTGCTATCCTGGATTTAAAGGAGGGATTGTATTATCAAATGTAATTAATAGCCAAGAAACATACGAATATACAATATTTAGTTTTCAAAGAATTGGAGATATTCTTGTTGAAATTACAATACGTGCATTATTTTATCCATTTGTTGCTTTTGCAGCATCTATTGCATTAATACTTGCTTTAACTCCTTTATTAGGAGGAGATTCGGGAGATACATTAAGATTAATAGGAAAAACAATTTAGGTGATAAAAATATGAATAAAATATTTATTATAGGAATATTAATTTTTTCTTTATTATTATTTGGTTGTGTAAATTATGATAATAAATATATCCCTTGCTGTACTGCGCCTATTAATATCTCAATTTCAAATATGAGTAATTGTTCTTTATCAAATGGGACAATTGTTGAAGCATTATGTGATATTGAATTAGATGATGAAGGCAATGTTATAGGTGGAAATTGCACTTATGAAGAAAGTTATATGGATTCAAGAGATCCATTAAGAATAACTTTTCCAATATGTACACATGCACAATTTAATCCATGTATAAATGACCAATGTGTTGCAATGGTTTGTGGAAAAGGTTCTTATTTACCTTCTTTATCTGCATCTGTTTGTGAAATTACTGAAAATCATACCTCAGTAATGATTCAACAATTAAATAAAACAGAACAAAATCTAATGAGAGAATTATACAAAACATTTTGTGATTTTAAAGTATTAAATACAAAAACAACAAATGAAATTAAAAAATCAAATGGTGAACAATGGTTAAATGCTTTTAGATTTGGTATAGGAACAACATTTTCAGAATTTGAAGAATCAAGATATTATTTCCCTGTGTATGATAAATTAACTTATCTAAATCCAATAGGAGATAAAGATAGATTTATGAATTATTTAGTTCCTTCATTTGAAGAAACATATTTAAGATCTACATGTACTTATAGCGATGTTCCTTTTTATTCATTTACTGAACCTAAATGGTGGTGTTCTGATCAAGATGGAAATATTTTACATTTTTCAGGCACTTATGCTGAAGCACAACATGAATGCGAACAAACATGCGCTGAAGAATGGGGATATTCATTATTTACAAAATGCACATATCTTGACGCAGGAGTAAATTCTGCTTGGATGTGCACAGATAGATTAGGAAATAGCACCACATTTAATGAATCATTTTTCCCAGATACATATACTGCAAGAAGAGCTTGTGAATTATTTTGTGATAGAGCATGGGGAGCTGCAACAACTGAATGTACAACAACAGAAAATCATCCAGTATTTATGGATGATAGAGGTTCTTATTATTTAGATGTTAATTCTATTCTAATAAATCAAGATTCTACTGATTATGTTATGGATACTGTTTATGATTTAAATAGAAGTTTTTATGCTGATGAACTTGAAAAACTTTGGGGATATCAAAAATGGTCTGGATATACAGATGGGGATGGAATTCACCATTCTGGAATGATATTTGAATGTAAAAATGGAATTGAATGTTTATCTGGATTGTGTACAAATGATTGGGGATATCAAAGAGATGTTTGTTATGAAGATGGAAATCCAAGTGAAGATATAATGTGCCATTGCAGGGAATTAGAAAATGGAATTATAATTTGTTTTACTGGAACAGCAGATGTTAGTGGAACAGAAACAGAAACTACAATAACAGGTTGCGAAGGAGAATATGAAACATTTACAAGTGATAGTGCAAGACAAGCATGTGCATTGGGATTAATAGATGAAGAATACTGTAATGGATGTTATATGGATTCTGCTTATCTTGAAAAAGATAAAACACATGAGATACAAAATAGTATTTATGAACCTATATTTTTAATGGGAGAAGGATTTACTTACGCTAATCTTGATGTTGAAGACTGTATGGCTGGTGAATTTCAATGTATCGCTGGAATATGTCAAGAATGTTCAGAATATACACTTGAATTTGAAAACTGCGGAGAATTAGATTCTACAACCTTATCCTGTACTTCTAACTTAGATTGTATTGGTTGTTCTTCAGATGTCAATGTTTGGAGAGATAGAAAAGTACGTTTTTGTACAGATGGTTCAGATAATGAATTATTAACAGATATTTCTTCAATTAATCCAACATTAATACCTGATCCTCCAGAATTTGGTTCTGATGAATCTAATTTTGCAGATTGTTGTGATGCTAATTGTTGGGGAACTACACCTTGTGATAATTTTATTGAATATTATGATTTCTCAGATGTTATTTGTAATATAACAATTGATTCACCAAGTTATGTAAGATTTAATTCTAATACTTTTGGAGGTGTTGAATTAAGTGGATATATTGGAGAAGAAGATGAATACATTTATGTTGATCCTGAATTTATTGATAATATTTATTTTGTAAGTAGATGTAATATTGAATATGAAATGGAAACTGCGCCTTGTTTTGATGAATGGTATGCTGCATATGAAGGAACAGGAACATGGGAATCAGTTGAAGATTGTTTAACTGAAGATCCATTAACATTAAAGTGGCTTGATTGGTATGTTTTACCTTCACATAGTGATAATCCAATTCCAAGTAATTTTAGAGTTCCATTTAGATATAAAATAACAAGCTGGGGAGATTGTGCGCAAGATACTGAAACTAGTATAGAACATAATGTTATGCCTGATTTAAAGAGATATGGTTGGTGTGAACCTTCTACAATGGTTACTATGGCAGTTCAAGAAGTAACTGTTTCAGATAAATATACACATTATTGTCCAGATGAATGTACAGATTTAGGAATAAATAAAGGCTGTAATTGTGATGGAGAACCTTTAATGTATGAAAAAGGAACTATTGAACCAAGTGTAAAATATTTATATGATAAAAAAATAGAACTTCAAAAATTAAATGTTATGCCTATCTTAATAGCAAAAGATCCTGAATTATATGTGGGAGTTTCTGTTGGAGAAAAATGCGCAAAAAAAATTACAGAAATGGTCTCTATGTGTTTAGATGAAGAGTACCCAAATATTTTATTATATGATGGCTGGTGTTATAAAGACGGCTATTCACCATCAAATTGTACCCAAGAGGTAGGAATTTATAAATACAATACTATTGGTTCAACATATTCAACACTATTAGAACCGTATTTAAAAACAACAGATCCTCTTTATGGGGGATATGGGATTCTAGATACAGGAACAGAAATTATTGTAATTGGAGATATTGGAATAGATAGTGATGATGAATTAGATAAAAGAGCGCAGGCAATAAAAAAAGAATGTCCTAATTGTTTAGTAGCAATACATGCAAAAGCAAATCAAGAATATAATGGATATAATAATTTAATAACTATGTTAGATACTTTCTTTGGTTATGACTCAGAAGATATTTATGGTTTGGGTTTAAACAAAGTTAGATTAAATAATATTGATTTAATAACAACAGATTTTAATGTTGGTGAATTTGATGATTCTTTTTATAGAGATGAATCCGGTTATTTCAAACCATTTGATGAAATAACTAATGGAATAATAGATGCACAAATAGATTTTCAAAGACAATTTTTACAAAGATATGAAAAACCAAGTTTAATTTTAAATTTAAGTTTATTCACAAGATCTGCAATAATTGGTGATATAAATCTCATACAACTAAAAACAGGATATGATTTTGCAAAAGGAGGGGGAATAAAAGGTTTATCTATAGATGCTAGTGATGGAGAAAGATATAAAACAAATTATAATTGCGACACCAGTACTCAATTAACATGTAACTCAACAGAAACAGGATTAGGATGTATAAATTTTGGATGGTATGCTTCTACCCCTGATTGTGGTGATGGTGGTTGTGGGTGGTATACTGATTATTCAGCTTGGATGCCATGGAATATTGGTGGGGATTGGACATGTGGAGTTGATGGCAATACAAAAATTCCTTATGTTGGTTCTGCTACTAGTTGTAGCCCAAGATGTCATGTATACAAAGTAGTAAGAGAAGTAAAATTACCAAGCAGGGATTTATTAACAAGCGCAAAAATAACAAAAATATGTAGAGACGACTGTTCTGCTTTAGAAGTAAATGGAGAAGAAGTTCATCAAGATACTGGTATTTGCACAGGAGCAAAAGGATGTACTCCTGTTGATATTGATATTCTTGATTTAGTTGAATCTTGCGATGAAGATGAATGTAATAATACATTTTCAATTTATGTAATGGATTGGATGCATTCACAAGTTGGCGCAAAATATGAAATTGAATATACAAAAGTAGAATATAGTGATTCAATATTCAATGAAAATTTCACAGATTCTTTTTATGAATATTTATTTACAAACCAAGCAGATTTAGTGCAAGCAGGAATAATAGGAGTTGTTTATTCTGAATGGCACGATGAAGGAGATGGAACAGGATTAATTTTAGGAGAAGATGGAAAAACAGAACACTTTTGCGCGTTACAAGAAAATTCAAAAGAATTAATCGGTATGGACACTTATGTTGGTTATTCAAAAGTTTATGCTTGGGAAGATTCTTATTGTGCATGTTTAGAATGCACTGCATCTGAAATTGAATTAGGACTTTGTGGAGATGGGACAAATTCTCATATTTGTGAAGATGGAAAACCTTGTGGGGATGGCTCATTAACTGATGCAGATAATGTTCAATGTATGCCAATGTGCGCAAGAACACCAATAGGAAGTTATACTGATGAAGAAGGAATATTTCACAGACCACCTGCATCAGATGAATTTACTTGCGAAATGTGTAATGAAAGTATAAAAGAATATGATTGTAAAATATATTATTCTGATGGAACAATTGAACAAGGCCCAGCTGGACAAATTAAAAATTTAACAATTTGGGATGCAGATATATTAGGTGCTTTACCAAAAGAATCAAAATGTTGTATGATTGATCAATTAAGTGGAAATTTATTTACATACACAAAAACAAATTGGGCACAATTAAATAATGAATTAATTATATATCCAAAAAATGGAGATGAAGGACAAGATTGTGGAAAAATAGAACCTGTTGAAGATATAAACATGTGTCCTGGATCTCCAAGTATGCCAAGAAGAAGAGGTGAATTAGTTTGTTCTGTGAATTAAAAAACAAAATAATATTGAGTTTTATTCTGTTATTATTAATTATTAATTTATCTTATTCTGCGCAAATAAATATTACTAGGCCCCTTACAGAAAGAATTTATTCACCATTCATTTACTGCTATCCCATGCAAAATTGTACAAGTTCAAATGTCACACAGGCAAATATTATTGCTATTTTATCTTCAAATGAAACTACAATGCAGATTAATGGATTTTTATATTATGAGAATGAAACAAGATCAAAAATAGGTATTGAAAATGCACAGCTATTTGTTAGATACTCATGTAAGGATGGAACAAAAAAAATATATAATATATATTCAAATGGAGATGGAGAATTTTTATTTAATTTAAACCAAATAAGAAATAATTGTTCAAATTGTACAACTATCACTTTCTATTATTGTCCAGGAGAAAAAGACAATTATGAAATATTAACACAATGTTTGGGCGAAACAATTGACGCAAGTAATTTTCCAGAAACTTATACTGGATTTGATGATAGTTACATAATTGAAGAATATGTTAATTACACCACAGCAACACAACCAGTAAGATTTTGTATACCTTCAATGACTGGGGCAAGTGATTTTCTTTGCGTTGGGATATTAATCATTTTTGGAATATTAGGCGCATCTTTATTTATTGCTGGTAGAAATCCTTTATCTTTTTTTAATTTTGGGGGGCCAAGACCACCAAGAGGAAGACAATACAGAATGAAACCAAAATCAGTTTCATTAACTATGTTAGCACCAGCAGGAATTGCAGGAAGATTGGTTGGATTTGGTATTGGAAAATTAGCTAAGAAAGCAGAAGCAAAATCAGAAAGCAAAGCACAAAAAAGAGCAGAAGCAAAAGCACAAACAAAAGCTATGACTGAAAAATCAAAAGGACAAGAAAATAAAGGAATAGCAAGCACAGGAAGTGGAGATAAAGCAAAATTAACTAGATTTACTGAAGGGACAGTAAAAACAGCAGGATTTATCAGGACTGTTAAATTAACTATTCAAGGAGTCCCAAATAAAATTGCAGTGAGTATATTTGGTGAAACAGCTTCAGATATACTTTTTGGAGCAGGAACATCACAAAGCGCAAAAATGGCGGCTCAAGTAATGGCTGGTTTAACAGGAAAAGAAGGAGGAGTTGGTTTATCTCAACAGATGATTGCAGGCCCACCAATAGATTATTCAACTTCATTATGGCAGGACATTAAAAGTGGTTTATCATACTTAGGAGACTATTTCTTACAAACTATGTTAAATAGATATTCTGGGGGATTCTTAACTTTTGGAGCAATAAATAAAATTAAAGCAAAATATATTTATGGACCAGGGAAATGGTTATTGGGTATATCTGGAATTGCTAAGGTTTTAAATTTAAATATATTAACCAAGAAAGAAAGAGAATTTATAAAAGAATATAATGGAGAAATAATAACTAAAGATAACTTATCTTATTCTCCAAATGGAAAATATGTAATTATAAAAACCACAGAAGGAAAAGAATTTAAATTAAGAACAAAAACTTTAACACAAGTTGGATATGCATTAAGAATTCAAGGTTCTGGATTAGAAGAAAATGCAAGACAAGGTTATTTCGTAGGAGTAGACTCTTTAATTAATAATTTAATTTCTGGCGCATTAGTACAAAATATATCTAATAATACAGAAGCAATTAATTCTGAATTTAAAAAAATGGAAAACAAAATAAAAAGTTTAGAAAAGGAAAAAGAAAAAGCAGATCTAAAAAAGCAGAAGATAATTGAAAAGGATATTGCTGCAATTAAAAGAAATAAAGAAGGATTATTATCATATTATGCAGAAAATACGTTAGGAAAAGGATTTGATTTAAATAAAGAACAAAAAAATACAATTATAACTGGATTTGAAAAAGATGGTTCTATAAAAAATGCTATTGATGGATTATTAAATAAAATAAATCAAGGGAGTATAGAATTATTAGGAATGTTTGCTTTAACAAGACTTTTAATGCATAATGCTTATTCTGTAGGAAAAGAAAATATAATTTATAATGAATGGGAAGAAAAATATAAAAAACAAAAAGAGAAAGAAGAAAAAGAAAGGACAGAATTAGAAACAAGAAAAAGTGAAATTGAGAATAAAAAAGCATTTATTACCTTTGGGATTGGTGGATTGTCTTTGGAAGAACAAATAGAATATTTAAAAATTGAAAAAAGGTTAATTGAATTAAATAATACATTTAAAACAGAAGAAAAAGAATTAATTGATAAAATAAATAAATTAAGTGGAAGATTAAATGAAATAAATAATGAAAAAATACAGGAAAAAATAATGGATTTAACAGCTAAATTAAATGCATTAAAATCTGTATACCAAGAAGAATATAAAGAATTAAAACAGACCATTACTGAGTATTCAGTTCTTTCTATAACATCAATAGGTAACACAACAGTAATACATTCACAATTTACACAAAAAGGAATGTATGAAGAAGCAAGCAAACTTTCAGACCTATTTGAAAAAACACAAAAAGAAAATGATAAATGGCTATTGGAAGGTGTGATTAATTTTGGCTCTTTAAAAACAGATTTAGATATACAAGGGATGAAAAACACACTAGAATATACACAATCAAAAATTAGTTTATATAATAATGCAATAAACCCACTATACAGAATAATTAATGAAGAAGTAGCACAAATATTAAAAGAAGATAAACAATTTAAAAATGAGTTTAATATGTTTATTAATAATATAGAAAAGGAATTAAACGAATTTAATGAAACAACTTATGGAGAATACAAACAAAAACAAGATGAAATATATATAAGTTCCATAAAAATGATGTCTATAGAAATGCAAAAAGAAGAGATAAATGAACAGATACTTGCACTTGCTGAAAATATACCAATACCAAAAGAAAATGAAATGCCATTTAAAGAATCAGAACAAAAAGAGATATATCAACAAATAGATGATTTAAAAACTGATTATATTAAATTAGAAAAACAAGAAACTGAATTAAAAAAACAAATAGAAAAACAAGAAACTGAAGCAAATTTATATTATTCTAATTTTTCAGTTGAAGGTTATAATATTTCATTTTATGTAATGGATAAATATATAGAAGAAAAAGAAAAACCAGATTTAAAATTAGATGTTGATAAAAATATGCCAATAGCAACAACACAATATGAAATATATACAGACTTTAAAAATATGAAAAAAGAATTTGATCAAAAATATGATAATTATAAAACAGCAGAAGAAAAAGAGAAAGTATTCAATGAAATTTCAACAGATTATGAAATATCTAATTTATATATAGATTTATTTAGGGCAAATAGAGAATTTATCGAAGAATACACAAATTGGACAGATAAACAAAAAGAAAAAAGAGAATACATTGTAGATTCTTGGCAAAATTTAAATAATGAAATAAGAGACATCCCAAATATAAAAGAGAATAAAGAATATTTCCCAAATACATTTAGGGAGTCAATAGAACAAGCAAAAAATACTATATATTCATTTGGAGAAGCACAAGCAGAAGAATTTAATAAAATAGACCAAAAAACATTTAGGAATTTAATAACTGGGGATATAATTGGATCTATTGGATCAAATATCTTTGATAGAACTTATGGAGGATTAACACAAGAAATAGGAAAATTAGGAAAAAATATAGGAAAAGCATTTACTAAAAAAGACTGGGAAAATGAAGAAGGAATAAAACAATTTAATAATAATATTGAAAATTATATTGAAGCAAGAGAGAATACAAAAGAAATAATCAAAAACTTTGATAAAAATGAAGATGAGACAGTTAAAATGAAAGTTGATAAATATTTAGCAAATTATTTAAAAAATTCAGAAACCACAGACATTTCAATATTAGAACAGTATATTAAGGACCCATCAAATAAAACAAATATTGAAAATGTTGATTTTGTATTAAATTCAAAAGAATTAAAAGAAAAAATAGAAAAGCAATTAGAAACACACACAATAGAATCTCACAGACAAGATGCATATGGAAATTCAGACCAAGTAGAAACTAATAGTTATAAAGCAACAAAATATAAAAAATATGCAAAACAAATAGATAAATTATATAAAAGAGTTACGGAAACTAAAGATGAAAAAGAAAGAGCAAAAGCAAGGAAAGAATACGAAGAATTAGTAGAAAAAATAAATAACAGTTGATTAAATGACTAAAACTTATTATGAAAAATATGAATTTATAGATGACTCAGAGGTATACGAACCTAGAGAAGATTCATTTATGCTTGCAGATTATGTAAAAGGCATAAAAGGAAGAGTATTAGATGTTGGAACTGGGTGTGGAATTCAAGCAGTAATCGCATCTAAAACAGCAGATTATGTATTGGGTATAGATATTAACGAAAAGGCAGTAACTCTTGCAAAACAAAACGCAGAAAAGAATAAATGCGATAATTGTGAATTTAAAAAAAGTGATTTATTTGAAAATATAAAAAAAGATGAAAAATTTGATATAATAATTTTTAATCCACCTTATTTACCAACAGAAAATGAAGATAAAATAAAAGGAGAGCTTAATAAAGCATTAGATGGAGGAAAAGATGGAAGAGAAACTATCGATAGATTCCTTAAAGAAGTAAAAAATTATTTAAATAAAAATGGAAAAATAATATTAGTCGATAGTTCATTAGATAATACAAAACAAACAATAGATATTTTAGAAAATCAAGGGTTTAAAGTTAAAATTTTAGAAAATAAAAAAATGTTTTTTGAAGAATTAAGTATATTAGAGGCAGTATATGAATAAACTTCAATTTAAATATATTTTTATTGAACCAGAAGGTTCAATGAATATTGGTGCAATTGCAAGAGTATTAAAAAATTTTAAAGTAAAACACATAAATATCATTAATCCACAATGCGAAATATTAAACAATGAATCACTAATGTTTGCTAAACATGCAAAAGATTTATTAGAAAAAGCAGTAATATATCAAAATTTAGATGAAGCAGTAAAAGACTGCAATTATGTTGTGGGAACAACAGGAATTCTCTTAAGATTTAAAAAAACATTTAGAAATCCAATTTCTATTAAAGAATTTAAAAAACATGAATTAAAAGGTAAAATAGCACTATTATTTGGAAGAGAAGGGATTGGATTAACAAAAAAAGAAACTGATTTATGTGATTTTTTAATTACTATCCCAACAAACAAAAGATATCCAGTAATGAATTTATCGCATTCAGTTGCAGTTCTTGCTTATGAATTAAGCAATTTAAATTATATTTCACCAACAAAAGAAGTAACAAAGAAAGAAAAAGAAAAATTATTAGAATCATTTGATTTAATTGTTGATAAATTTGCAGCTGAAATGAGAAATCCAGAAAAAGTAAAAATAGGATTTAAGAGAATAATAGGCCGATCTTTTATAAGTTCAAAAGAAGCAGTTTCAGTATTATCTGTACTAAGAAGAGTGAATAGAAAATTAGAAAAGTAGATAAAGAAGGATTACTTCTTTATTCTTTTAACAATTTTTACTTTAGAAGGGGTTAATAGTATTTTATCATTATCTATTCTTGCTATATCTCCACCTGCTTTTGAAACATATTGTTTTAAGGCACCAACAGACGCTTTTAATTTATTTGGCCATTTTGCCATTTTTGAAACATTTAAAAGCACTATATTTCTTGCCTTTAATTCTTCAACTATGGATGTAACATCACTTTCTCTTTCTAAAGAAATTGGTTTTACATAAAAATCTGCTGGTTCGTGAAGAACATCTACTTCCTCCATTTCTACTGTATCCATGTATTCTTCTAGATCAAGACTTTTACTTAATCCGAGTCCTCCTGAAATTTTTTCGAATAAACCCATTTATCTCACCTCATTAGTATTACCTTAACTAATTTTAAACATAAAGAATTAAAAGGATATTTCTTATAAATGTTTCTGTGATACTATGCCTTCATTTTCAGATATACTACAAAAAGACAGCATTTTCATAGATAGAAATGTGCTTTCTCCTCATTATATACCGGATATACTCCCTTTCAGAGAAAAACAAATAGAAAAAATAATGACTGTTCTTTCTCCTGCTTTAAAAAATGAAAGGCCACACAACCTATTTGTATATGGTAAAACAGGCACTGGAAAAACTGCATGTATTAAAAATATTATGAAAAAGTTTAAAGAAATGGAAAAACACGATGCAATTATGACTTATGTTAACTGTAAGGTATATAATACAAGATACAGAATAATACAAAAAGTTGCAAAAACATTTATTTCTGAATTAGATAAAAGTGGATTTGGATTAACACACATATATGAAAAATTAGCTTCTTGGATAAAAGAAAATAATATTAAATTAATAATAGTTTTGGATGAAGTTGATATGACTAAAGATCTAGATGATTTAATATATACTTTAACAAGAGTAAATGATGAATTAGAAAAAGGATGTATTTCATTATTAGGGATTTCAAATAAATTTTCCTTTAAAGATGAATTAGACCCTAGAAGTAAAAGCAGTTTATATGAAACAGAACTTGTTTTTGCATCTTATACTACTATACAATTGCAAGAAATTTTAAAACAAAGAGCTAATTTAGGATTTAAAAAAGACACAGTCGAAGAATCTGCAATAAATTTAACTGCTGCAATAACTGCTACTGAAACTGGTGATGCAAGATATGCATTAAGATTATTACTAAAGGCTGGAGAAATAGCAGAAGAAACTAATAAAAAGAAAATAACTGATTTTGAGGTTGAAGAAGCAAGAAGAAGTGTAGATGAAGATATGGCAGCAGAAACAATAATAACTTTACCAGAGCATCAGCAATTAGTTTTATTATCAACAGCAGAGTTAGATTTAAGAGGAAGCAATTATGAAAAATTAAATGAAGATGAATCTGGATTTTTGTTATCTGGAGAAATTTATGAAGAATATAGAAGAAACTGTAAAAAATATAAGCAAAAACCTAGAACTGCTAGATGGTTTCAAGAATACTTAAATGATTTAGAAATGCTTGGTTTAATAACAATGATTGAAAGTGGAAAAGGTATAAGAGGACATACAAGATTAATAAGAATTGGATATTCTTCTGATAGTATAAAAAATATTATTGATAGAAATTTAAAACGCGGGGGAATACCTCAAGATTCGGTGATGTAAATGAAAATTTATATTTTAATATTTTTATTTATTTCTTTATTATTTTTTGGGTGTTTGGCTGTTGAAGAAAAAAAATGCTTGGCAATGTCTGAAGGAGAAACAAAAGATGAATGTTATACTTTTTATGCAGTTGGAGAATATTTAAAAACAAATGATACTTCAATTGAAAAAATATGCAAAAATGAAATGAGCAATAATGAATCAAGTATCCTCTGTTATCAAGCCTTGGGTGTGGCTGCAGCTCATCAAGATCATAATTTTCATGCAGTTTCTTTTTGTGAAGAAATTTATTTTATAGAAAGTAAAGACAGCTATAATAATTTAATAGATTGTTTAACTGAAGTTGCGGTTATAATAGGAGATGAAACTATTTGCGAACACGCATCTAATAGATTTGATCCGGATAAATCTCTTTGGTCAAAATTACTTTTTACACAAGGAGTTTCAACAAATATGAAATTAGATATTTGTAAAAAAAGAGCGCTTATGACAAAAGCGAGAAAAGAAAATTTACCAATAGAATTTTTTTAATTTTTATTATATAATCCTTTTTTTCCTATAAACAAGCCAAACATTCCAACCAAAGGAATTATTATATGAAAAATGATTAAATTTGCATCTATATTAGGAGCTGAAACACCAAAAAATGGTGAAATAATTAATCCTAATAAAATTAATATTCCAAGCATGAATGCAAGTGAAGATGAGATATATAGTAAAGTTATCTCTATAAATACTAAAACAAACTTTCCCATTAAAATAAGATAAGTATGTGCTGCAGGCGAGTATAAATCATTAAAAGCCTCAGCCATTAAAGGAAAACTTAAAAATAAAATATTTAATGCAATTAAAAAAAATGAAAATATAGATATTAATAAATAAATATTCAAAGCTTTATATGGATTATATTTAGATTTATCCATTTCTTTTTTTACTATCTTTTCTAAACATTTAAAGCAGACTTCTTTTTCTCCTACTTTTTCTAAACTGGATTTAGGATAGATTTTATGACATTTGGAACATTTTCCTGTTGATTCTTTTATTTCCTGTTTAGCACCTTTCAAATTATTCACCTTCCATAATTTCGAGTGCTTTTTTAATGCTCATTCCAGGTCTTATACCTAAATCTTCTGCCCAAGTAGTAACACTTTTAACTTTTGCTTTTTCAAAGTCATCAAAAGATTTTACATTAGATACAAAACAAGCAATATCACCAAGTTTTTCTGCTGCTCCAAAATCAATATAAGTAGACGCCACGTATCCATGTTCTGCTTTGATTATTAGTAAGGGTATAGTTCCTAACTCCAATTTGAAACCTTTATACTTTTTATCCCCAAAACTAACTGTTTCTTCCGTAATATTTACTATTGAGGGATCAACCATTTAATACCTCCTTTATATTTCTTCTCTTCGTCTTGCAGCTTCTTTTTTCTTTTTTTCAAAAATTTTTCTATGTTTTGCACAACTTATACAATAAGTTTGTTTTTTTGTATACATCGCAGAATCTTGGTATGGATTTACGTAATCATCATCTTTATCTGATTCTCTCAAATCAGTTGAAAATTTAACGTGCTTTGCATAATCTACTGCTTTATTTCTCGGAACTTTCGCTCCACAAGCACAACAAGTTTCAAGTTTTTCTTTTCCTCTTCCTTTTCTGCCCATATTTATCACTCCTCTTCAATTGCCCAAGACAAATACCTTTTAATGTATATATTAATAGACTATTCATTTTAAATACTTTATTCTTAAAAATTGGTCCTAACCCAATTTTTTGTTCATTTATTGCTTTTCCAAACAAAACAGGATTAAAAGTTGGTAAAACAATCAACTTGCATTTTTTATTTATATTTTTGTATTTATTTTTTGCATTTTTTTCATTAATATCTGAAATTAAAAATACTTTTTCATAATATTTTTTACCTTTTTCATCTTGTAAAAGAAAATGCGCATGTTCATGTGCTAAAATTAAATAATCACATAATAATAATTCATCATTTGGCCAAGCATGTCCGTGCGCTAACCCAATTTTCAAATTATTTTTACAAATATAAACTACTCCAGAACTAGAATGAATTTTAAGGTTTAAATTTTTTGGTAATTTTTCTAAATTCACATCATGATTTCCTTTTACAATTTCTATCTTTACTTTTTCTGATAATTTTGTGAAAAACAAAAATAATTCTGGAGATAAATCATAAATATCCTCTTTAACATCACCTAAAATAATTATTTTTTTAATTTTATATTCATATATGAGGGCAAATAATTCTTCCAATAATAATTGTGTTAGATTTATTATCTCTTCTCCATTAGGAATGATTTTTTTCTCCGCGCTTATATGTAAATCTGCTATTACTAAAATATTATTATCAATAATTAGCGCAGGCTTATCATAAATAAATTTAATTTCTTCCATAATTAAATTACAATAAAAATAAATAAAAATTAAAGTCCTATTTCAAATGGTTCATTTTTTTTAATTTCTTTTAAATTTTTAATTTCTCTTTTAAAAGTTATAAAATCTAATTGCTCAAATTCTGGGAAAACAATTGATATAAATCCATAATTTTTTAAATCATTAAATGCAGATTTTCCATATTTCTCCAATGTATCTAAAGTATATTGCTCTCGTCTAACATCTTTAAATCCAAGTTTAACTTGATTTAAAAAAAATTCAATAGATTCAATATCTAATTTTGATTTATCTCTATATTTATGTTTTAACATTCTTAAAAATATAATATAAAAATCTCTTTTTGGTTTATTTTTAAAAAGAAGTGTATTTACAGAAACCATATTATTTAATAAATCAAAGTAAAACTTAGAACTAGAAGGAGTTATTAAAGTTATTTCATTCATTGCAATATGTTGAAATGAACCTAAAAATGTAGCTATTGTATTAAATGAAAAATCAGATCTTGAAAAATCTTTATATAATTTATCTTCGAAAGACCCTTCTCCAGGTATTGTTAATAAACTCAATTTATATTCCCTATTCTTAGTTTCCATAAACACGATTGGTTTTTTTCCAAATGTTGATGTTGAGACTATTTCAAAATCTGTGTTTGTAGTTATTTTTGATACTAATTCCTCAATGTTTCCATCCACCATTAAATCTAAATCTTTAGATATTTCCCAGGACCCCACATATAATATTCTACATATGTCTCTTAAAGTCCCACCAAAAAGAAAACAAGGTTTTTCACAAGAATTAGATAATTCAGCTAATAAATTTATTCTATTTTTAAATTCTTTTGGGATTGAAGAATGTTTATAAAAGATATTTGTTCTAATTGAAGCTTTTTGAAATCTAGAATCTTTATTTATTATATTTTTCATAAATTAATAAGAATTTTTGTGTTTAAAAAGGTTTCTTTGTTTATCTTTTTACACGTACTGCATAAGTTCCTGGTAATCTAGCGCCGATCTTTTGCGCTAATTCAGAATTTACATCTAAAACATAAATTTTACCATTAAATTTATCTGTAAATTCTTTTTCTCCGCAAGCAGGACATTCTTTTTCTGTTTCTACTAAATATTTACAATTTTTACATGCTTTTAATAAACCCATGATATTCACCTATTTTTTCTTTGCAGTTTTAACTGGTGCTGGTTGTTTTATTTTTTTATCTTCTACTTTCTTTTTATCATCAACTTTTTTATCTTCTTTTTCTATCCATTCATCTTTTCCTAATCCTTCTGGTCTCATAGTTAAACCAATTTTAATATCGTGAATAGTATTTTTCAAACTAACAGTAGATATTTTCGCCATAACTTTGTCTCCTTTTTTCAAAGATTTTTTGGATTCTTTTCCTGTAAATGCAGGTATCTTTCTATTATATGTAAGAAAATCATTTGTTATTTGAGATAAATGAACTAATCCTTCAACAGGACCTAATCCTAAGAAGGCACCAAATTCAACAATTTCTGTAACTTCTGACTCTACTACTTCATTTATTTCTGGAGTATAACTTAAAATTTCAAATTCGATTTCAAAATATGCTCCGCCATCACCAGGTATTACTGTACCATCAGACAATATCTTAACTTCTTGTATTCCTAAAATAATACCTAAATCACGATCTACTTTTCTTTCATATTTTTCAATTAAAATTTCTATAATTGCATCATCTAATTTCATAGAAAAATATTTTGGGGGAACTCTAACTTTATCTTCAATTCTAAATAATTTATACATAAATTCACCTACTAAATATTAGAACGTTTATTTCTTATTTTTAATGTAATGAAGTATTTAAATAGGTTTTTATCCTTTTTTAAAAGCATATTTTTGGAATAAATTAGTTAAAAAATCAATTTCATTAGTATAAAGACCAATAAACTTATCATCAATTGCTTCTAATTTATTTTTAAATTTTTCAGATAAATTAATATACCCTATTCCAAAAACAATAATACTTGCTGCAAAAATTTCTTTAAAAGAATCTATATCAAAATATAAAACACCAACTAATAGAGAAGTTTGAATTACTGCAATAGAATATTTTAAAGTATTTTTAAATAAAGTTATTTTTCTTTTTGTTTTTAACAACTTTTCTAAATTATCACACACTTTTTCAATTTCTTCTATTTTTGTGAGTTCTAATAATAATTCTGGCTTTTGTGATACAAACTCTCTAAAAATTTGTGGTTGAACCATTTCTTCTTCATTTATTATTTTTAATCTTCTTTCGATTAGGGGTTTAATTGTTTGTAAACTACTCCTAACATTTCTAATAGTTTCTAATCTATCAAATTCTATATTAATTGATCTCATATTTATCAAATTTCTTATACTAATCAGTGTTTAAAAAGGTTTCTATGTGATTAAGAATAATCAATTTTCTTGTTTGCTTTCAAAGAAATAACTTTTGCACCTGCTTTTTTGGCTTTTTTCCTTAGATCTGCATCATTTGTACATACTATCAATTCTTTATTTTTAGAAAAAATAGGTATAAAATCATCTGGGTGCTGTAAATTCTCATGTAATTTAATACTTTTATCTTTAAGTTTTTCTTTTAATATCATCAATCCAAAATTTGCTTGTTTATTTCTTTTAGATAAGTGTTCTAATTCATTCAATATTTTTTGTGTGATTATTAACTCATACTCTCCTTCAATAAGATATCTTATTTCTGTAAAAATATCTATTTTAGTTAAAAGAAGAAAAAAATTTGTATCTATTATTATAGTTTTCATATTATTACCCATTAAAAAAAGCACTTAATGAATTACTCTGCTTTTTTTGTTTAATTTCTATTTCATTATCTTTTTTAATTTTTGGCTTTTCTTCTGATTTAAGCATTTTTTTAATTTGCGCTTCACTAACTCCAAGTATATATGCAGCTTCCTCTGCATCCAGATTATAAAATTCCATTGCCTTATTTAAATTACTCTTTAAAATATCAGATACAACCTCAATTGACTCAATTATTTTTTTATTTGAGCCGTGTAAATGCTTTTTTAATTTACCTGCTATCTCTTTATTTGATGCTCTTTTTGATTTAGATGCTCCCATTTTTTGTATAAAAGAAGGAAAGGAATATGCAGTAAATTTATTATATTTCTTTTCTTTAGATACAGAAACACCTGCAGTCATTAAATCTGTTGAATATCTTAAAAAACCCCAATATTGTCTTTTGTAAATTCTACCATCAAAAACATCTGATTTGGATAAATAATCAAAGGCCTTAGCAATTTCATTGATTTTTTCATATTCTTTTGGTATATTCTCATCAATCCAAAATTTGAAAGTATCATGATCAATATCTACATTAAATGAAGCATCTTTTACTTCTTGATAATTGTTTGTCTTAAAAATAATTCTTAATGCATCAAAAACATTAATTTGCTTATCTCTATTTGAGGTGAAATTTTTTGCTTGTAAATCATTTAAGGAAGCTCTTACGTCTCCAGAATTTAAAGAAATTATTTTTTCGATCTGTTCTTCAGAAACCTCTATTCCTTCTTCATTTGAAATATATTTTAAATACTTTTTAAGTGTGGAATTATTAATTTTTTTAAGATTTATCTTTGTACAAATAGATCTTAAAGAAGATATTTTTTTATCCCATAAATCATCTGCTGTTAAAATAATTGGGTGTTTTGATGTTTTAATTAAATTCGTGATAACTGAAGTTCCTCCCCTATCTTTTGTTGAAGACATTTTATCAACATCATCAATTAAAATTAATCTGTTTTTACCAAATAATGTAGAGTTCTCAGAAGCTAAACCCATAGTATTTTGGGTATTTTCTTTATCTCTTGTATCACTTGAATTTAATTCTAATAAATCCCAATCAAATTGATTAGAAACTGCATAAGCAACTGATGTCTTTCCAACACCTGTTGGTCCATATATAAGTAAAGGTTTTCCTACTGTTCCCCTTTGCCAATTTAGTGCCCAAGTAATAACTTTTTTTATTTCTTCTTGATTACCAATTATCTGAGTTATACTTTTTGGTTTATATTTTTCAGTAAGAAGCATAATTAATTTAAGGAATAATAGATTAAAAGCCTAACGGAATAAATATTATGTATGGTATTTATTGGATTGTGTGGTGCACCGAATAAAGGTAAATCTACTTTATTTAGTGCAATTACTATGGCAAACGCAGAAATTGCAGATTATCCTTTTACAACAATTGATCCAAACAAAGGAATCGCATATGTTAGGGTAGAGTGTCCTTGTAAAGAATTAAAAATTAAATGTTCACCGCATAATAGTAAGTGTATAAAAAATAATAGATTTGTTCCAATAAATCTTATTGATATAGCTGGATTAGTACCAGAAGCACATACTGGAAAAGGACTGGGAAATAAATTTTTAACTGAATTAGCTCAAGCTGACTGTTTAATTCAAGTAATAGATTTAAGTGGAAATACAAATCTTGAAGGGAAACCAATAAAATCAGATCCAACTGAAGAAATTGAATTTTTGGAAAATGAGATTTCATATTGGATAAAGGGAATTATTGAAAAAAATTGGAATAAAATAAAGGGCAAAAAAATTAACATTGTTGCAGAAATTCTTCAAGGATTAAAAATTAGTGAATTAGATGTTGAACATATAAGTAGAGACTTAAATTTAGAAATGGAAAGAATAAATTGGAATGAAGAACAGATATTTGAATTTTCAAAAAAAATAAGAGAAAAAAGTAAACCAATATTAATAGCAGGAAATAAATTTGATTTACCAAACGCTAAGGAAAATTTAGATAAAATCAAAAATAAATTTCCAGATAAAATAATAATACCAACTTGCGGGGTTGGGGAATTAGCTTTAAGAAAAGCCGCAGATCTGAAAATTATAGATTATATACCCGGAGATAAAAATTTTGAGATACTAAATACAAATATAGACGAAAGACAAAAATTAGGTTTAGAACAAATTAAAAAAATGGGGGGAACAGGCATTCAAGAATTGATTAATAAAGCAGTATTAGAATTTTTGGATATGATTGTAGTCTATCCAGTTGAAGACGAAAATAAATTAACAAATAATAAAGGAGAGGTTTTACCAGATGCAATATTATTGAAAAATGGTTCAACAGCAATAGATCTCGCAGGTGCAATACATTCTGATTTTGCAGATAATTTTATAAGAGCAATAAATTTAAGAAATAAAAAGATTATAGGAAAGGATTATATTTTAAAACATAATGATATAATTAAAATAATAGCAAAAAATTAGGGGGGATAAAATGAAAAAAATATTTTTAATATTAATTATTTTTGGCGTTCTTTTTATGTTCGGCTGTATAGAACAAAATGAGAACAAAGATAAAGAGGATTTAATTTTAAATTCAGCTGAAAAACAAGTAGAATTACCTAATAATTACTATATTTCCTACTTAGAAAAAGTACAAGGAATTGACCTCAATATACAAACAATTAGATTTGAAGGAGATTCTGTTGTAATTACTGACTCTGAATTAGATAAGAAATGGATTTTTTTAAATAGTAATGAGAATTTTATTTGCGAACAAAGAAAAAATGATATTATTATGTGTGCTAATACCACTTCAGATGAACGATTTTCTTTAGAAATAAACAGTGCAAATTCAAGATTTATAAATACACAAACAACTAATGAAGCTAAAACTGCATTTAATACTTTAATTGAAGAAGATGCATTAGAATTTAAAAAAGAAATTATTGAAAAAACATTAGCTGGACGAACATGTAAAGAAGTAGAATTTATGATAAATTATCAAAAAGTTTCTGCTGGTGGGTTATCTAAAATTGGTTTATCTAGCACAAACCCAATTGTTAATAAATATAAAAATTTTACTCAAACCATATGCTATGATGACGAGTATGGGGTCCCCTTATATATAAAATTAAGTTATCTTGAAAATGGAAAAGAAGTTATTTTTGAAAGGGAAACCTTAGAATTTTCAGAAGCTGTTGAAAGTTCATTATTAGTTCTTCCAACCAACACCACTAAAATATCAGATTTTTATACTTATTTTGCAAAAAGTAGAAATGAACTAAATACTTTGGCAAATTGTAAAAATTCAGAAAATCCAGACGTTTGTTTTAAACAAGGATCAATATCCTTAGAAAATTCAAATCTTTGTGATTATATAGAAGATGAAACAAAAAAGTATCAGTGTTTAATAATTGCTTTAACTTTTGATAAAAATCCAGAATTATGTGAAAAAATTCAGAATGCAGAAGATAAAGATGCATGTTATTTAGAATTAACAAGAAATACTGCAAATAAAGAATACTGCAACCACATCATTAATGATACTATTGAAAATATGTGTTTAGAATTAGATATATCTCTTCCTGAAAATATTGTTGAATGTACTATAGATGCAGATTGTTCTATTCAAGGATGTAATCATGAAATTTGTGCCCCTATAGATGAAGAAATAATGACTGACTGCCAATGGAAAGATATATACTCTTGTTATACAGAAAATAAAACTTCTTGCGGTTGTTATGATAAAAAATGTATATGGGAGGTTACTAATGAATTAATTGAATGTATAGATGATTATGAAAGCAAAGAAGTTTTAGCAGACATAAAAGAAAAACTTTCAGCAAAAAATGAAACTAACCAAACAAATACAGAAACAGGGGAGTAGTTAAAAATAATAATGCATTCCATATAATCAAAAAGGAATAAAGGATATTTAAATTAAATAAAATTGGGATTAATAACACGAAAAAGAAAATTAACTCCAAAAAACTTCCCTTTATTATCTTTTTTATGTTCAACTTATTTTTTCCTATTGCAGTTACCCCATAACTAACTGGTTTTAATCCAAAAAGAGCTTTTAACAATGCAGTTATTCTAGTAAAAACTAGGGAAAAATTGATTAAATAAGCAAGAATACCAATTTTATATGAATTATTATATTCTTTAGAAAATAATAAAATAGTCAATGGAAATAAAAATACAAGAAAAAAGAGAGAAAGATTTAATATAATAGAATTAGGTATGTAAAACATAAAAAAAATTAGTAAAATTATAGAAAACAATTGGCTTAAAGATAAAAAATGCAATCCAAAAAAATGAATTAAAAATTTGTATTGTAAGTTAAAAGGAATTTTAAAGAAATTTGGTATATACTCTTTTAATAAAAGATCTGTATTAGAAAAATTATATCTAAATTGCTGTTTCTGAAATTCACTATAACTTTCAATTTTATTACTTAAAACATAATTTTTATTTATATATTTCCCTTTATATCCGTTCAAAATAGCTTTAAATGAATATGCAATATCCTCTATTAAATAATTTGGAAAACCACCTAATTTTTTAAGAATTTTAACCTCCATCAAAGCTAAGGAACCGCCAAATAAAGCAGAATCTGTTAAATTATTAATTGGTTGAATTAAATTATAAAATAATAAATTAGTTTCTCTTATTGAATTTTCAAATAAACTACCTTTATTTGTCATCTTTTTAGTTTGGACATATGCTACTTTTTTATCTTTAAAAAAAGGCAAAGATTCTTTTATAATATTTGAGTCTATTAAATCACAATCATCCTTATCAAAAATTAGTAAAAATTCTTCTTTACAATAATTAAATAAAAAGTTATTTAAATTACCTGATTTAAATCCTTCTCTCCCGTCTCTAGTAATATATATAATATTTTTTGATTTGCATAAAAATTTAATCTTCTGTTTTAAAATTTCATCTTCAGAATCATCTAGTAAATATAATTTTTTATTAATATAATCTATTTTTCCCATTGCATCTATTGTTTTTTTTAGAAATTCAAAACTTTCACCAGAAAAAGTACAAACAACTGCTACTGAAGGATGATTATCACTTTCTTTTGTTAGAGAATTTTCGTTTTTTTCGATTAAAAAATACCAAACACTTATTATTAAAAAAAAGGCAGTTCCAAAGGAGGAGATTATTAATAAAAATGAAAAAAATGAAGAAAAATTAAAAAAAATCAATAAAGAAGAAATTATTAAAATAAAAGATAATATTGAGATTATTATAAATATTATTTTTTTATTTATAAAATTCATATATTTATTATGATATTAAAAGTTAAAAAAGGTTCTAATAATTAAAGTAGTATGGATTCTTATCAATTAATATGGAATATTCTTACATATATAGGTACTTTCATTCTTTTATACGCCAATATATTTTTAGTATACTCTATGATTAGATATAAAAAAGAAATAGAAAAAAAATATGAGGAAACGAATTATAGACCCCTTGTTTCTATCATAATACCAACTTATAATGAACCAGTAGAAAATTTAGAAAAAACATTAAAATATATATTAAATAGTAATTATCCAAAAAATAAATTAGAAATTATTATAGTAGATGATGGATCTAAAAATGACTCCTGCTCCATAGTATATCAAAAATATAAAAAATATAATATTAAATTATATAAAAAAGAAAATGGAGGTCCAGCTAGTGCTAAAAATTATGGTATTGAAAAAGCAAAAGGAGAGTTTATAGGAACGATAGACTCTGACTCATTTATGGCGCCTAACACGATTAAAAATATTATAAATGTTTTTTATACAGATAAAGAAATTGGTGCTGTGGCTTCATCAGTTAAAATATTTAATCCAAAAAAATGGATAGAGAGATTACAGCATTTTGAATATGAAATTATTTTATATGTAAGAAGAATCTTTATGCAATATGAAGGCATTTATGTAACTCCTGGTGGTTTTTCTCTTTATAAAAGAGAAGTGCTTAAAAAACTTAATGGATTTGATTCGCATTCTTTAACTGAAGATATAGAAATTGCATTAAGAATTCAAGGATTAGGATATAAAATAAGAAGTACATTAGATGCATATGTGTATACAATTCCTCCACAAAATATTTTTTCTTTAATAAAACAAAGAGTTAGATGGATACGAGGGGGGATCAGGGATAGAATAAAAAACAGGCACCTGTTTAATTTAGAATATGGAGATTTTCTTTATTTAGGAATGTGTTTCGATTTTATTATTTTAATTCCAATTTCAATAGGAATACTTGCGCCTTTTGTAATGACAATATTAAACGCTCCTTGGATTGAAGAAATTGGATTAATATCTATAACTTACTTGTCTTCTGCACACATTACTGGAATTGGTGTTATAATTACATTAATTACTGTTATTTGGACTTTATTTGTAATTAATTAT